>CAZLVB010000006.1:0-18676 GCA_964562855.1 uncultured Gammaproteobacteria bacterium
TATGTATGCCCATCGGGTCAAAATTTTCCATGTTGCAGACGGTGATGCAGTTGTCGAATTTATCACGGACTACCTCGTACTCTACTTCTTTCCAGTGCAAGAGATATTCTTCGATTAGAATTTGAGGCGCTTTGGATAGGGCTCTTTGGGCGATTTCGACCAGTTGCTCAGTATTTTCGGCCACGCCTGAATCCTGGCCGCCGAGGGAGAAACCGCTTCTGACCATCACGGGGTAACCAATTTCATAAGCTGCCTTTTGTGCGTCTTTTACTGTTTTGACTGCCAGGCTTTTGGGAATGGAAAGACCGATACTTTTTAGACTTTGGGCAAAGAGATGCCGGTCTTCGGTTACACGAATAGTCCTAGTTGAGGTGCCGAGAACTTTGATGTTGTATTTTTCGTAAATCTTTTTTTTCTCAAGCGCCAAGCCGCAATTTAGTGCTGTCTGGCCTCCGAAGGAAAGCAGGATCCCCTGGGGCTTTTCTTTTCTGATCACTTCTTCCACGAAGTGAGGTTCGACCGGCAAGAAATATACTTTGTGGGCAAAATTTTCGGATGTTTGAATAGTGGCAATGTTAGGGTTTATTAGAATAACCTCGTGGCCCTCTTCTTTGAGGGCCTTAATTGCCTGCGAGCCTGAATAGTCAAACTCCCCTGCCTGGCCGATTTTTAATGCGCCGGAACCGAGAAGCAAAACCTTCATTTGTTTTTTTCTCTTTCCAAAAATTCTTCGACATCTTTTCTGAATGGCATTGAAGATGCTCCCAATTTTGTGACCTTTAGGGCAGCAGCAGCGTTGGCGAACACTAGAGACTCTTGCGGATTTTTGCCTTCGGCTTGCGCCTGAGCAAAGGCGCCAAGAAAGCTATCCCCTGCTCCGGTTGTGTCGACCGCTTTTACCCTAAAAGCCGCAACTTTTGTTACCGTTTGATCTTTAATTGCTACGGAGCCTTTTTCTGCAAAGGTAACGATTATTGTCTGGTCACTTCTTGCGAACTTACTAGCATATTTACCCAAGTTTTGCGATGTTATCTGGGGTTTTTTAATTTTGGTAAGTTGGGCAAATTCAACCTCATTAATTATCAAAAAATCGACAAGTGACAAAAGATCCTGGTCAATTTTGCCCAGCGGTGAAGGGTTGAGAATGGTTAGGCAGTTAGCGCCTTTGGCTTTTTTGAAAAAAGCTTCAATGGTATTTTTGGGGATCTCAAATTGAGATATGGCGATAGCGTTTTGTTTAATTGGGGCGCTGGCAATATCTTTTGGGATGAGGTCAAAGTTGCTTCCGGAAACGATAATTATTCTATTTTGGGCAAATTTATCAACGGTGATAACGGCGACCCCGGAGTTATGGTTTTTTGAGATTTTGATGTCTTGTGTTTCTATATCGTCTTTTTTTAAGGAATCGATTAGAATTTTGCCGAACTGATCATTGCCGACTTTGGCGATTAATTTTGCCTTTCCGCCCAGACGGGAGACAGCGCGGGATTGGTTAGCGCCTTTGCCTCCGGGGATGTATGAGATTTTATTGCCAAACACAGACTCGCCGCTTTGCGGGTTTTTATTTACTTTTGTGACAATATCCATATTGATGCTTCCGGCGATGATGATATTTTTCATTTGAATTTCTCCATAAAAAAGTCGAATAGCCACTGCGTGTCATATGGTCCGGGGGTAGATTCAGGGTGAAATTGGACAGAGAAAAACGGCAGTTTTTCGTGAATCATGCCTTCGTTGGTATCGTCGTTGGCATTGTAAAACCAGCGTCTGAAGCCGTCTGGGAACTTTCTTTCGGAAACAGCAAAGCCGTGATTTTGGGTGGTGATATAGCAGCGTTTGGTGCCGACCTGGATTGTCGGTTGATTTTGGGCTCGATGACCGAATTTAAGTTTGTAGGTGTCACCGCCTGCTGCTAGCGCCAAAAGCTGATTGCCAAGACAAATGCCAAATGTAGGGATTTTTTTGGCGAGTGCCTTTTTGGTAATTTCAATTGTTTTTTTGGCCATTTTTGGATCTCCGGGGCCGTTGGAAATAACCAGGCCATCTATGGGTAAATTATTGTCGAAAGGATCATGGTCCCAGGGAAGCTCGTAAACAGTTGCTCCGCGTGCGACTAAGTTGCGCAGAATGTTTCTCTTGGCGCCGCAATTGAGTAGTCCTAGCCGGACTTTGGTATTTAGTATTTGGTATTTAGTATTTGGTATGGAAGGCTTGTGGATTCTTAACATTTTTGTAGAAACTTTGGCGACCAAATTTTCGGCGTTTGGATCATAGAAGTCGATGTCTTGGTCGTCTGTGACGATTTTGCCAAGCATCACTCCGTTGGCGCGTAATTTTTGGGTAAGTTTTCGGGTGTCGATGTCAAAGATTCCCGGTATATTCTCTGCTTTTAACCATTGATCTAAAGTTTGCCGGGCAAGGTGGTGATGAGGATGTGTTGCGAGATCACTGATTGCCAGACCGGAGACCTGAATTTTGTCAGATTCCCAAAGCTTGGGTGGTGGTACTCCCCAATTACCAATAAGCGGATAGGTACATGCGAGGATTTGGCCGCAGTAGGAAGGATCTGTGAGGCTTTGTTCATAGCCAACCATGCCCGTGGCAAAAACAACTTCACCCGCGCATGGTTGTTTAGCGCCAAAGGATTTTCCCTCAAAAGTTGTGCCGTCTTCTAGAACTAGTCTGGCCTCCATTATTTAAAAAAAGAAGCCCGAGGGCTTCTTTACCTGACTACGACTGACTATTACAATCATTTCCTAATTTTTCACTTTACCGAATCTTACGTTTTTTAGCAACTTTCCCTTTAGGTTTGGTCTTTTTTAAAATTTTAGGTTTTTGTATAGGTTTGGGCTTTTTAGGTTTAGTTATCTTTTTCATTTGCGATTTTGCTCCTTTTTGTATTTTGGGTTTTACCTGCGGTTTTGCTTTTCTTGCAATTTCTTTGGGTGCTGAACTTTTTGGTGAGTCTGCAGTTTTTTCTTCAGTGATTTCAGCTTCTTCCTCTTCTTCTTTTCGTTTTTTAATTACTGTGGCAGCAGCGACTTTGTCTTGAGGGGATAATCTCATGATGATTACTCCTTGAGTGTCGCGAGTGAGTCTGGGGACTGATCGCAAAGTAGTTCTTAGAACTTGGCCTTTTTGCGAAGTTAATATAAGGGCTTCGTCCTCTTTCGTTAGGATTTGGGCAGCGACTATGTTGCCGGTTTTGTCGGTAAGGTTGGCGGCCTTAACACCAACCCCCCCGCGCAACTGAAGAGGCCATGCGCCGATTTGTGTCTTTTTGCCTATTCCCTTTTCGGTAATAACTAAAAGGTCAGCGGCAACATCTTTTCTGGCGATTACATCCATACCGATCAGCTCGTCTTGGGCTTTTAGTTTTATGCCTCTTACGCCCATAGTGTCTCTGGCCATAGGCCTTACGTCTTTTTCGCCAAATTTGATTGAGAGGCCCTTTCTTGAAATCAAAAAGACTAGGTCGTCGCCGGCGGTTAACTTTGCCCAGCGAAGTGTATCACCACTGCCTAGTTTGATGGCTATAATTCCTGTTCTTCTTATAGACTCGTATGCGGAAATCGCTGTCTTTTTGACTGCGCCGTTTTTGGTGGCCATCATTACATAATTGGCTTTTTGGACTTGAGGATTTTTTTGTTTTTTAATGGGTAATACCGAAAGAACTTTTTCCTCAAGAGTCAGATCCAAAAGGTTGACGATGGCGACGCCTTTTGAAATTCTCGAGCTCTCGGGTAGATCGTAAACTTTCAGCTGAAAAACGCGACCCTTGTCGGTGAAGAAAAGTAAGTTATCGTGGGTGTGGGCAACGAAAAGTTGGGCGACTATATCTTCTTCCTTGGTTGTGATGCCCGAAATACCTTTACCTCCCCTTCTTTGAGTTCTGAAGGATCCGATATCCTGTCTTTTTACGTATCCGCCGACCGTTATTGTGACTATTGTTGGCTCGTTTGCAATCAGATCTTCTTCAGAGAACTCCCCTATCTTTTGCTTGAATACACGGGTTCTGCGGTCATTTGTGAAGCGTTCTTTAAGTTTAATCAATTCGTTTTTTGCAACAATTAGTATTTTTTCTTTATGGGAAAGTAAATCTTCAAGATAGGCAATTTCTTCCAAGGTCATTGCCAATTCCTCTTCAATTTTTTGTCTTTCTAAGGCAGCCAGCCGTTTAAGTTGCATGTCTAAAATTGCAAGTGACTGGACTTCGGTTAACTTAAACTTCTGCATTAGATTAACCTTGGCAGCTTGCGCGTCTTTACTTTTCTTGATTGTTTCAATAACCGCGTCAATGTTGTCTACGGCAATTTTAAGGCCTTCCAGGATATGTGCCCGTTTTTTGGCTTCTTCGAGTTCAAACTGACTTCTTCTGGTTATGACTCTTTGCCTGTGTTTTACAAATTCCGCAAGAATCATTTTAAGAGTTAGAGTTTGTGGTGTTCCATCAACCAGCGCTACTATATTCACCGGAAATGATTGCTGAAGGGCTGTGTGCTTATAGAGATTGTTCAGGACACTATTGGGTCTGGCGTCGCGCTTAAGCTCGATTACTACTCTCAACCCGCGTCTGTCCGATTCATCGCGCAAATCGGAAATCCCTTCGAGTTTTTTGTCTTTGACAAGTTCGGCGATCCTGATTACCAAAGTAGCCTTATTTACCTGGTAAGGGATTTCTGTGACAACTATATGGAATTTACCCCCTTTTGTTTCCTCGATTTCTGCTTTGGCTCTCATTATGATTTTGCCTTTACCTGTTGCATACGCTGCAGTTATCTCGGAAATATCATAAATATTGGCGCCTGTTGGGAAATCCGGTCCTTTGACAAATTCCATGAGCTTTTCAAGCGAAGCATCAGGATTATCGATTAAATGGACTATCGCATCAATTACTTCTGCCAAGTTGTGCGGGGGAATATTGGTGGCCATGCCAACCGCGATTCCCGAGGCGCCGTTTATTAATAAATTAGGAAGGGCAGCCGGTAAAAACACCGGCTCCTTAAGACTGCCGTCAAAATTTTCAACAAAATCAACGGTTTTTTTATCAAGATCATAAAGAAGCGTTTCGGTGATAGCCGCCATTTTCGCTTCGGTATAGCGCATGGCAGCCGGCGGGTCGCCATCAACCGAGCCGAAATTGCCCTGGCCATCAATTAAAGGCATACGCATGGCAAAATCCTGAGCCATGCGAACGAGCGCTTCATAAACCGGGACGTCGCCGTGAGGGTGATATTTTCCAAGAACTTCCCCTACAATTTTGGCGCTTTTGGTGTAACGGGCGCTGTGGGTGACGCCCATTCTTTGCATAGCGTAAATAATTCTGCGGTGAACCGGTTTGAGGCCGTCGCGAACATCGGGGAGGGCTCGGGCGACTATAACCGACATTGCATAGTCGAGATAACTTCTTTGCATCTCGTCTATGATTTCAACCGGTTGAATTTTACCTATATCTGACACAATTAGTGATGAGTTGTGAGTGATGAGTTATGAGTAATCATCATATATCTAAGGTAGCAAGTTTTGCCCAACAAATCTTACTTCGAACCTTTTCATCCGCCAGTTGGCGGAACGGCTCGAAGAGCGATTTTAGTTGGGCTTCGTTAGCTTTATTTATCATATGTCTAGAGTAGCTAACTTTGCGTCCCGTTGAATTTTAGCATTCGTCTTTTCAATACTATCCGTATACGACTCATGCTGCAATTTTACGGGACAGCTAAACTTGCTAAATATCTAGTGTTGCAAGTTTAGCGTGTGTCTGGATGAATCTTTTCCTGGGCGGGACTTCGTTGCCCATGAGCATGGAAAAAACATGGTCGGCCTCGGCAGCGTCTTCGATGGTGACTTTCTTCATTATCCTTGATTGTGGGTTCATGGTGGTTTCCCAAAGCTGTTCTGGGTTCATTTCGCCAAGGCCCTTGTATCTTTGAATTGATGTTGTTTTTCCGTTGACCTTGGTTTTTACAATCTGATCTTTATCCTCATCGCTGTAAGCATAAAATAATTCTTTGGCGGCTGTGATTTTATAAAGAGGCGGTTGGGCGATATAGACGTATCCTCTTTCGAAGATTTGCGGCAGGTACCTAAAGAAAAACGTTAAAAGAAGAGTCCTGATATGTTCCCCGTCGACATCGGCATCAGTCATGATAATTACCCTGTGGTAGCGGATTTTATCCATATTGATGGTATCCCCGATACCTGTTCCCAGGGCAATTATAAGTGTTTTAATTTCTTCAAATTCCAAAATTTTATCGAGTCTTGCCCGTTCGGTATTTAAAATTTTGCCGCGAAGAGGCAGGATCGCTTGGAATTTGCGATCTCTCCCCTGCTTGGCACTGCCGCCAGCACTGTCGCCTTCAACTATATACAACTCTGAAAGGGCTGGGTCTTTTTCCTGGCAGTCCGTTAATTTACCGGGGAGTGTCATCCCTTCCAGCGCACCTTTCCTCAAAACGGCGTCTTTGGCGGCTCTGGCTGCAAGCCGGGCTTTGGCAGCCAAAATGACTTTTTCCATGATGCGCCTGGCTTCTTGGGGATTTTCTTCAAGATAAGTATCTATTGCCTCTTTAACAACCTGGTTAACTTGTGGCTGTACTTCGGCATTTCCTAATTTGCCTTTTGTCTGGCCTTCGAACTGAAGTGTTTCGGAGTTCATTTTTATGGCAACAACCGCAGTTAGGCCCTCACGCATGTCTTCACCTGCCAGATTGTCTTCTTTTTCTTTGAGGTAGCCATTTTTGCGTGCATAATCATTGATTGCGCGCGTTTGCGCCATTCTAAAGCCCGTTAAATGAGTTCCCCCTTCTTGGGTATTAATTACGTTTGCGAACGATTCTAGTGTTTCCGTGAAGCCGTCATTGTACTGAAACGCCGCTTCTACCAATATTCCACCCGAATCTTTATGAACATAAAATACTTTTTGGTTTACAACGTTCTTATCTTTATTCAGGTGTCTGACTAAGGATTCGATGCCGCCGTCAAAGTAATAATTAATTTCAGCTCCCGTTCGCAGATCGTGAAGGTGGAAAAATAAGCCAGCCACCAAATAGGCTCTTTCTTTAACTCTTTTGGCTATTATTTTAAAGTCCGGCTTTGTTGTTGAGAAAATAGATTTATCGGGTATGAAAAAAGTAGCGGTACCGGATTTGGGGATAGATAAAAACTCGGGAATTTGGGATTTTTGGACTTGTTCAACCTTTGACTGCGGTTTCCCTCTTTTGTATTCCTGAGCATATAATTTGCCGTCTCTCCTGACCTCTACCCGCATCCAGTCCGAGAGTGCATTAACCGCCGAAGCACCAACCCCGTGTAAGCCTCCCGAGACTTTATACGCACCGGCTCCAAATTTACCGCCTGCGTGGAGCATTGTCATCGTGACTTCCAGAGAGGATTTTTTAACTTTAGGATGAGGTTCAACAGGAATGCCGCGGCCATCGTCAACGACAGTAATTTTGTCGTCTTTACCAATGACTAGGTATACGTTTTTAGCAAAACCCGCCAACGCCTCATCGACCGAATTATCGATGATTTCTTTGATGAGTTCGTGAAGTCCATGGATATCGGTGGAACCAATATACATTCCCGGACGTTTGCGAACGGGTTCGAGGCCCTCGAGAACCTGAATGTCACGTGCTGTATATGAGTTATCCGGCATGGGGAATAGTCGTGTGAAAATTAACGATTAACATTTAGCTGATGATATTTTGGTCGAAAACAGTGTTACAGAACGGACACTTGTCTGTCAATTGGGTTCACTACTTTCACGTAATCCTTTCAGAATTATAACAGATTTTTAGCTTCCCGCGCAAGCTTTTTTGAGGCTATCTTGGTGATCTTGGACTAGAGCCTGGAGGTTGAAAATATCAGATCAAAGATGGCGAATCTGCCAAGAACGTTTGCTCCGATAAGCTTTTTGGTTTCTGCAATTCTTTCCATCAGATCGGCTATTTGATTAAGACCGGAGAAATTTTTTGATTGTACTTTTGAAATGAAAGTTTGATACAGGGATAACAATTGTTCATCCAGCCATTCTTCGGGATTTTCTATTTTTGCTATCTGTTGCAAAAGTACAGCCTTATCTTTGGAAAGCAGCGGGGAAGGTTTGCCAATTTTCTTGTCATGCCCTACCCTGACGGTGATAACCCTAGAAGTGATTGTCGAAAGTAGCAGTTTTTCGTCTGACGCAAGCATTATGATGATAGCATGCGCAGGCGGTTCTTCCAGTATTTTTAAAAGGGCATTTTGAGCCTCCCTGGTTAAAAGCTGGGCTTTTTTTATAATCACGATTTTCTTTTTTGATGCAATTGGTTTTTGGAATAAATGTTTTTTAAGAGCGCGAATCTGACTGATTGAGATGTGGGTTTCTTTTGCAAAAGTTTGCGATTTAGCTGGTTCGATTATGAACAAGTCTACTGAAGGTTTTTTGAGGTCTTGTGAATAGACACTTACTATTTTTTGGACTTTTTCAAACTGTTTATTTTCTGTGCCTATGATTAAAAAGACTTGGAACAAGGACATTTTTGTAAAGAAGGGATTTCTATTTGCTATTTTAATTTGTTATGATCAAATTAGCTAGCAAATCTGGCTAGTTACTTTTTCGTATTTTAATGGCTACTGTCCAAGGTGAGGATATTAAATTAGAAAATCAAGGACAACAATCCTTGCCAAAACCTCCCGATTCAAGTACCTCCATTGAGGATATACTAGCAAAAAAAGGGGTCATCTCAAGTGAGCAAGTAGCTTTTGTTAAGGCAGAGGCCAAAAGAAGACAGGAGTCCACGGAGAAAGTAATTGGGCTTATGGGCTGGGCCAATGACGAGCAACTTGCCCAGGCCAAGGCAGTTATTATCGGCGTGCCTTATATGGCGGTTGACCAGCAACCTATTTCCCCCGAAGTTCTGGCGTATTTACCCGAAGAGGTGGCCAAAAGATTTACCGTTATACCGTTTGCAAAAGATGCCGATACGCTTTCTGTGGCGATGGTGGACCCGTTAGATCTGCAGGTTTTGGAGTTTATCGAAAAGAAATCGGGATTTGCGGTGAGGCCTTATATCGCAACGGCCCAATCGATAACCCGGGCAATTGCAGAACAGTATACTCGTGGACTTTCCTACGAAGTCGGTGAAGCCTTAAAAGAAGCCGCTCCCGGCATATCAACTGCGGTAATTCCTGAAGTGGGTATAACCGGAGTAATCGGCGAGGCGCCGGTTGCCAGAATTGTTTCTACACTTTTGGAGTATGGTATTAAAGTCCGCGCTTCAGATATTCATATTGAGCCTTTAGAAAACGAAACCAGAATAAGATACCGCATTGACGGAATATTACATGAGAAATTAATTATGCCCCGAAGGATCCACGACGCGATTGTTTCCAGGATAAAAATCTTAGGCAACATGAAAATTGACGAGAAACGTCTCCCGCAGGACGCTCGATTCAATTTTAAAGTAGGAGGAGAAGATTTAGATTTACGCCTTTCTACGCTGCCGACAAGCTATGGCGAAAAAGTAGTTATGAGGCTTCTTAAAAAAACCGGCGGTGTCCCTACTTTGCCGGAACTGGGATTGCGTGGTAAGGCGCTGCACAATCTAGAAATAAATATAGCTAGGCCTCATGGAATTATTTTGATTTGTGGACCAACGGGTTCAGGAAAAACGACCACTCTTTATTCCGTGCTGTCGAAGCTCAATTCGACCAAAGTCAATATTATGACACTTGAGGACCCTATTGAATACCAAATTGCCGGAGTGAACCAGGTTCAAGTTAACCCTCAGGCGGGACTAACCTTTGCTTCCGGATTGAGATCTTTTTTGAGGCAGGATCCTAATATTATTATGGTGGGAGAGATCAGGGATGCCGAAACAACGGATTTGGCGATACAAGCTTCCTTAACAGGTCATTTAGTTTTTTCAACTCTGCATACAAATGATGCCTCCGGTGCGCTACCAAGGCTATTGGATATGCATGCAGAACCGTATTTGATTTCCTCAACAGTTACCTGCGTTGCGGGTCAGCGAGTTGTGAGGAGGATTTGCCCATCATGCAAAGAATCCAAGGAAGCCTCAGCGGAGATTTTAACTAAATTGAAAACAGTGTTAAATAATCTTTACGATTTTGCCAAAAATAATAAAATCACTCTCTTTTATGGTAGAGGCTGCAAGGAGTGTAACAACACAGGTTACCTGGGCAGAATCGGGATCTTCGAAGTCCTGGGAGTTTCCGAAAAAATTACCAGGATGATTTTGGCAAGAGAAACTTCTCAGCAGATTGAAAAAATTGCTATCGAGGAAGGCATGATTACGATGAAACAGGACGGATTTTTGAAAGTAGTCGAAGGAATTACCACTATGGAGGAGGTGCTGAGGGTAGCCGAAGAGTAAAGTAAATTTTCAATTTGAAATTTGCAATTTTAAATGAAATCTAAATGTTTTAAATTTGAAAAGAAAATATCAAAAGATATTTTGAATAATTATATCATTGAAAATTCAATGAAAATTAAAAATTATAAATTTTAAATTTATGTCTATTCAAGAGTTTTTGGAAATAGTTATTAAAAAAGAAGCAAGCGACTTGCATTTAATAGTTGGTTCGCCGCCTATGATTAGAGTCGATGGGCAACTTATGCCTGTTGCCTCCAGCCTTTTAACACCCGAGGATACGGAGACCCTAATTTTTGAGCTTCTGGCGGCAGACCAAAAAGAGATACTTCTTGTCAACAAAGAATTGGATTTTTCTTTCGCTCTGGGCGATGTTGCCCGATTTCGAGTCAATGCCTACTTTCAAAAAGGTTATCTGTCGGCAGCTTTAAGGTTGATTCCCTCTCATATTAAGTCGATAGAAGAATTGAATTTACCAAAGATTTGCCACAATTTTGCCAAAATGCGCCAAGGTTTCGTTTTGGTGACCGGGCCAACCGGACATGGAAAATCTACAACAATAGCTTCGATGATTAACGAGATTAACCAGACGAAGCCTTTGCACATATTAACGGTTGAGGATCCAATCGAGTACGTTTACCCGAAGGGCAAGGGGCTGGTGTCACAGCGGGAAATGCATCTGGATACGCATTCATGGGAGGTAGCCTTAAGATCTGCATTACGTGAAGACCCCGATGTCGTTTTGGTTGGCGAGATGAGAGACTATGAAACCATTGCAGCGGCAATCACAATTGCCGAAACCGGACATTTGGTTTTTGCGACACTGCATACAAACTCGGCAGCCCAGTCTATAGACAGAATAATTGACGTTTTTCCGGAAAATCAACAGGTTCAAGTTAGAATGCAGCTTTCAGCGACGATTGCCGGGATAATTTCGATGAGACTAGTTCCTTCTATCGGCGGCGGCAGGTTGCCGGCCGTTGAGATTCTTCTTTCCAGCTCGGCCGTGCAAACGGCAATTCGGGAAGGTAAAACTCACCAGATTGATAACATAATTCAAACTTCCGGTGAATCAGGGATGATTTTGATGGATGCATCACTGGCATTTTTAGTTAGAACGGGAAGGATTGCCCTGGACGTGGCACGAACTTACAGTCTGCGCCCTGACGAACTTGAACGATTAGTTTCCGGTAGTAGTGAAAATTAAAAATTCACTTTTCGAGAGAAAACTCGCTGGTCTGTTATTTTGAACTTTGATTTTGCGAAGAAAAACGTCGATTTCGACATTTTTTAAACTTTGAATTAATATTATGTCGCTTTATAAATTTGCCGCACGCGATATTTCCGGGAAAAGATTTGAGGGAGAAGTTGAGGCTTTTGATGAGAAAACTTTGGTTTTAACTCTACAAAAAGAAGGTTTGGTCCCGACAGAGATAAAAAAGCGCGAAAGTTTGACGCTGCCTTTTGTTAAAGCCTTGCCAAAGGTCGGGGGGACCTCGGCCAATGAGGTTGTCAATTTTACCAGACAGCTGTCGACGATGATTGCTTCCGGTTTGCCTCTTGCCGATGCTTTAATTATCTTGGAAAAACAAACCAAAAACCAGGAATTCTCTAATGTTTTGGCCGCCGTGGTCAGCGATATCGAAGGAGGGCTGTCGCTTTCCCAAGCACTTGCGAAACATTCAAAAATTTTTGACGTTATTTACATTAAATTGGTAGAAGCCGGCGAAACCGGCGGAGTTTTGGACAAAATTTTGAATAAGCTTGCGGAAACCCTGGAGAAAGAAAGAGAATTTAAATCTAAGACAAAAGGCGCTTTTATTTATCCGGCGATCGTGGTTATTGTGATGATGATCGTGATTTCGGTAATGATGGTTTTTGTTATCCCAAAACTAACCAATCTCTATACGGAGATTAATGCCCCCCTGCCTCTTCCGACAAGAGTTCTGATATTCATTTCCGGCTTTATGCGCGGTTTTTGGTGGCTTTTGATAATTCTTTTGTCGGGTGCTGTTTATGGATTTCGAGTATTTTCGAAAACCGAAAAAGGAAGTCAGCTGATTTCGAGAATGGTTTTGCGGCTTCCTATTTGGGGTAAAATCAGGAAGACTTTGATTTTAGCACAGTTTACGAGGACCTTCGGGCTCTTAATTGGTGCCGGTATTCCGATAATTAGTGCGCTTAAGGTCGTTGCCGATCTTTTGGCCAGTCCAACGTATAAAGAGGGTATAGACTACGCAATTACTAAAGTAGAGCGGGGATCTTCTTTGTATCAGCCGCTGGCGACTAATCCTGCCTTTCCGCCGATTATTGCCCAAATGGTCAGGGTTGGCGAGGAAACAGGGAAGATGGACGAGGTTTTAGGAAGATTGTCCATATATTTTGAGGCTGAAGCCGAGCATCTTATTCGAAACTTAACAACCGCTTTAGAGCCGATAATTTTAGTATTTTTGGGTTTAGGTGTCGGGATTTTAGTGCTTTCAGTAATTTTACCGATCTACAACTTGACGACTCAGTTTTGAAAATACCAAGGATGGCCGATGTCTTGACAAGCGTAAATCAAATACCTAATACTTGAATTAGGTAAGAAATTTTTTCAAAACCGGGAGGAGGTGAAATAATTTAGTGATATTTACTGCCCACAAGAAAATATTCAGAGGGTTCACATTAAAAAGAGAGCTTATTAATGTTCGCCTTTCAGGCTTTACATTAATTGAGCTTTTAATAGTCATTGCAATTTTAGGAATTTTGGCAGCGGCCGTTTTGGTTGCTGTAAATCCTGCCAAACGTCAAAAGCAAGCAAGAGATTCTGCCCGCAAAAACGATATAGGTCAGCTGGCAACAGCATTGCAGGCTTATTACACGACTCCCGGACAAGGTGTGTATCCAGCAGGTTTAACAGCCTTGACAGCAAGTGGTGATCTTAAACAGATTCCAACTGGTCCGACCGGTGAGGCTTATAGTTACACTCTTGACGGAGCCTCTGCGGAAGCTGCGATTTATTTAGCCTTAGAGGATCCGACTTCTGGAGTCGGTACCTGGACTTGGTGTTGGCAATCGACAAGCGGTAGAGCTGCGGAGGTTACCTCCGGAAGTTGTACTCCTTAAGTCGAACAAAGTATTTTTAGAATTATGAGCACGGCGGCTTTTGCTGTTTGTGCTCATTTATTTCTTCTGATATTGTGATTTCATGCCCTTTTTACTCTTCGCGGGGTTATTGATAATCTATTTTTTTGGTGTTTCACATGCGGTTTTTGGTGGAGATTCCGGTGATATTATATTGTCCTATTTTTTTGCGGG
The DNA here is from genome assembly GCA_964562855.1 of uncultured Gammaproteobacteria bacterium. Taxonomy (GTDB): domain Bacteria; phylum Patescibacteriota; class Microgenomatia; order Curtissbacterales; family GWA2-41-24; genus 2-12-FULL-41-17. The sequence continues at coordinate 13,674 of CAZLVB010000006.1, forward strand.
AGTTCCCCATCCTCCCGGTTATCCCCTGAACACATTACTTGGTGCAATCCTGACAAGATTAATACCGGTCGGCCCTTTTGCATTCAAGGCAAATGCTGTATCGGCAATTTATCTGGCAGCGGCTGCATGTTTGTTATTTTTATTCCTTCAGAGGTTTTTCAAGAATTATTTGATAGCGATAGCTTCTGCCTTGACTTTGGCCTTTGTACCATTGTTTTGGCTGTACGCACACGTTGCCGAAGTTTTTCAACTAACGCTTGTATTGATTGCAACAAGTTTAATTTTTTTGCAAAAGTGGCTTGAAAGTATTTCTAAAAAGTATCCCAATTTTCGATTTTTGATTTTAGCTATAGTTTTTTGGGGACTTAGTGTTTTTCATCATCAAACAGCATTTTTGCTTGCGCCCGCTTACCTTTGGGTGCTTTTTAAAACAAGTAAAAATTATAAAAGAATCAAATTTGGACGAATTAAACTTTTCGGCGGCTTTCTTGTAGGTATAGTCCCCTATTTGTATGTTTTTTGGGCAGCATGGAGAAAAACTCCCATAAATTGGAACGATCCTTCAACGCTACCTAACTTTTGGCGGCTTATAACTAGGGCTGATTACGGAACCTTTACAGCTTCCCCGGAGCTTATAGGTTTTTCATATAAAGCAAGACTTGTGCAGGTAATTTGGTATTTCAACGCAGTAAGGTTTGATTTTACCGTTCTGGGGATTTTGCTTGCCGTTACAGGTGCTGTTTGGCTTTATTTTAACAATAGGCTCTGGTTTTGGTTTTTAACTTTGGCGTTTTTGTTTTCCGGACCGTTTTTTGTTTCGTATGCCTCGTTTCCACCTGTCGAATCTTTTCTTTTGGGTGTATCGGAGCGGTTCTTTTTAACAAGTTACTTTTTTCTGGCTATTTTTATCGGTTTTGGAATGTTTGCAATTCTAAACTTATTGGTAAAAATATCCCAGATTTACTTTAAGAAAAAAGAAGCTCTTACAAGGTTAACGATTGGTCTTGCTTTTCTAATTTTCCCCCTCATTTTGGTTCTGATTAATTGGCCAAAGACAGACCTCTCCCAATATAAATTGGGAAAGATATTGGCAGAAGATATTTTAAAATCCGCAACTGAGCCGGGGCTTATTTTTTTGCAGGGAGATACGGCAACTTTTAACACGCAGTATTCATTTTATGTGGACAATGTAAATCCCCAGTCGATACCGGTAATGACCGGCAGGCTCAGGCGTGACACATACAGGAATCAGGTCATGCGGGAGTATCCGCAACTTGCATTTCCTGTCGATTTTGCCAAAAAAGGTGAATTAAACTTTAATATCGCGGTGGCGGAATTTATCAAATCTAATTATCAAAAATTACCGATTTATTCGCTTGAGCAATTACCAGTTGATGATGATTATAAATGGGTTCAGGAAGGAATGCTTTTGAAGCTTTACAAAACAAATGAAGCACCTTCAGATATGGACATTGGCAAAAATATCGATGAGCGGTGGTCGCAAGTTGAATTCAGCCCCAATGATCTTAAAGGCCGATACCGAAACTATTTTGACGAGCATATAGGAACGATTTATGCCAGAATTTTTACAAGAAGCGGTTTTGAACTTTTGAGAAGCAATGATCCTGACAAGTCCAAGATTTACTTTGATAAAGCGCTCGATATTGACACAATGACTAAAGATGCCTTACTTGGTCTTGGTATCGCCTCATTTCAATTAAAAGAATGTGATGAATCCCAGATGTGGCTTAATTCTTTGTTAAAAATAAATCCTCATGAATGGACAACGCTACAAAGACTGGGATTTTTGTATAAGGAGTGTTTTGTTAACATAGAGAGAGCTGACGAGTTTTTCCAGAAAGCTGAATTAGAAAAGAATCGTAACCTGAAAAATTCGATAGAAGATTTATAACCTAATCTCTTTTTTTCAAAATTACCTTAATTGCTATTAATAAACTAATTATGCTTGTCAAAGCACCCAACTTGAACCATTTTGGAAAATACGTAAATTCAACATTGTGTGTTCCTGCAGGTATAATTATTGCCTTCGAGTTAATATTTGCTGCATATATTTTAACCTCCAGGGAATCGACTTTTGCTTCCCAGCCTGGATAAAAAGAATCCGAATATACCAATATGCCTTGATCTTTGGTATCTACGGTTAAGGAAAGATGATTCTTTCGTGAACTTTTTGTTTGAATTGAATTGTCTACTTGCTTGTCGGCATTATTTTTTAGGCCGTCAAAATTCTCAACAAGCACTGTTTTTCTTAAATCCTTTTCTTTAAAATATTTTAGGTAGTCTGCTACCGATTCGATATTAACGTAGTTATAGTAGAAACCTAGAAGATTTTTTGAACTATTATCCTCATAAACTATGTTTTTGAATTCGTCCTTTTTTACCTCAAAAATCTCTTGATAATTATTATTTTCAATTGGCAGTGGTGCAACTAAATATTTTACCCCGTACAAACTTAATGTATTTTGAGCAAGACTATCAATAAAAATCGATTCTTTTTCCGGTTTAATATTGCTACTTACAAGAGAGTGAAGCAATACTTGTCTGCGGGTTGGTAGAACCTGATAACTTGAAAAATGTTTGATGTCATAAAATAAATTTGTGTTTGGATCAATTGAATTGAGGAAAAACCTGTAATTTTCAAGTTCATTGTTCCAACCTTTGTTTACAAATACCTTATTCCAATTCAATGTTGAAGCAACTGAATAAACCCTAAATTTTTCTGACTCAGAACTCTTAATAAATTGCGCGGTTTCTGGCCTATCGAGCCACTCTTTGGATTTTCCTACTGGATGATAGTCCCACCATCTGTAAAGTAGTTCCAAGATTGTGATTATCAAAATAATCATTAATGTTTTTTGTTTGAGTTTTTTAGGAAGAAAATTGTCAAGTTTGTTCAAACCGTATGCAGCAATAATAGCTAAAAAAAACTGAGCGAAAATTAAAAATCTTGCAGGAACTCTAAAAAAATTTAGAGGAGGTAGGGAGAAAACCACGTGGAGAGGAGAAAATTTTCCTAAAGCTAAGAATATTGAAAGTAAGGCCAAAACAGAAAAAATCAAAAAAATATTCTTTTTCTTTTTAATAAAATTTAGCCATAGTAAAAATATTGCAAACAGAGAAAAAACAAGAGCTAAAAATCCTATATAAGCTGTATTCTCCCAATAAATCCCGTTTTTTTGCCAATTAATAAAATTGTAAGTGCCGTTGGCTGCTTTACCTAAAATAAATGGATTTATAAAAGTTAATAAGTTTTTTGGATTCATGGGGAAACTATTCAAAATCGATGAGGGGTCAATGCCGCTCGCTCTTTGGGAATATTTAACCAGCTCAAAAGTAGGAAGTATTTGAACTGAACTAAGAAGCAGTGTAAAAAGAATAACCACAAAAAATTGCAGACTAAAATTAACTACGTTTTTCTTTCTTTGCCATACATTAAAAAAGCCCAATATTCCGAACAAAATGACTGTGTAAACAAATATTTGCGTGAAGCTCAGCAGCATTTGGGATAAAAATAAAGAAACTAATGCTGCAGTTTTTAAATTTGGTTTCTCAAGATATTTTAAAAAAAATAAAAGTGTAAAAGGTAGAAATGACATAGCTTGTGCCGGGTTCAAATGAGGGATATTTAAAATCATTGCAGCAGAAAAGGTAAAAGCGAATGAACCCAATAATGAGGAATATTTATTCAGCTTCATCCAAGTTAGTAAAAAAAACATACCATAGGCTGCGGTTAAAAAAGTGAGAAGGTAAATAATTGGAATTGCTATATTAAAAGGCAATAAAAATAGTGAGACGAGGTTAGTTATATTAAATGTTCCGGAAAGTTCAGCGAAAAGAGGATATCCTTGACCGCTAGCTGTTTCCCAAAAAGGCAAAGAAAGGTGTTTAAGATTAGAAGATAGGACATATTTCTGAGCAAGTTCAATGTGCAGGATGTCTGTTCTGCCAAAGTCAGGAGTTATAAAAATAGATGGAGGGAAGAAAAGTCGAAAGAAGAAAGCAAAAACAACAATCAAGATTAAAATTTGCGGCCAGAATTTTTTGATAAGTTTCTTCATTGCCAATCAAAGTTTAGCAAAGACTGATGGTTGTGTGCAGTTCTTTACAAGAGACGAAACATTAGATACTCTGAATTGTATACGAATGAAAAATCCTGCCCGAGGATTTACTATGATATCAGCAGGTCGCCTTGCGAGACTTGCGTCCTCGCAAGGGCGCGCCTCTGATATTAATGCTCGCCCAAGGGGATTCACATTAATTGAGCTTCTTGTGGTGATGGCGATTTTAGCAGTACTTGCTGCAGTTATTATGATTGCGATAAACCCTGCCAAGAGGCAGAAACAAGCAAGGGATGCTACCAGAAAAAGCGATATAGGCCAGATTGCCAATGCTCTTGCCGCTTACTTTTCGGCAAATAGTGTATTCCCTGCCCCCGGGGGAGCAGCTTCAGAAAGCGGCCTAACTGCACTGAGGGCATCCGGCGATTTGAAAATTATCCCTCTTGATCCCATAGGAACTGAATATCAGTATTTAATAAGCGGAACAGGAAACACTTCCGAGGTTGCGCTTTATGCAGGTTTGGAAGATGCGACTTCCGGTTCTGGCGATTGGGTGTGGTGCTGGCGTTCTGCGAGCGTAAGTGTAGGAGAAATAACCGAAGGCGGTTGTACCCCATAGGGATTAGGGTCTAGGGGTTAGGTTTTAGGGTTTAGATATATTATGTTTTTTTGGATATTAATCGTATTTATTTTAGGTAGTGCAGTCGGCAGTTTTTTGAATGTGGTTATTGATCGCGTATCCCGTCGGGAAACTATTTTGGGCAGGTCGTACTGCGACCGGTGCAGGGCAACTCTTTCGACTTTGGACCTGATACCGATTGTCAGTTTTGTAGGTTTGGGAGCAAAATGCAGATATTGCAAAAAACCCATCTCTTGGCAGTATCCCCTGGTGGAGCTTATTTGCGGCTTGCTTTTTATTACAGC
>CAZLVB010000006.1:18686-35267 GCA_964562855.1 uncultured Gammaproteobacteria bacterium
TTTGGTTTCGTCCGGCAACTTGAACTTAGTAAGACTTCTCTACTATTTCTTTTTGATTGCAATTGCCATTATTGTTGCAGCTGTCGACTTTAAATTTTCTCTCATCCCAACAACGTTTGTTTTTTTGGCATCATTTGTTGCGCTAGTTTATAACTTTTTTACCTTTGCGCCTGGAGATTTTATTGTTAGCGTGTTGACAGCTTTCGGATTGGCTCTTGCTTTTTTAGCTTTGGTTTTGGCAACTCGCGGCCGTGGCATGGGCGAGGGTGATGTCGTTTTAGCATTTTTGATCGGAATGGTTTTAGGATTTAAAGCGACGCTTGTGGCGATTTTTATCGGATTTCTTTCCGGGGCGACTATTGCCATGCTTTTAGTCCTATTAGGCAAAAAAAAGTTCGGACAAACTATTCCATTTGCGCCCTTTTTGATTTTTGGTCTTCTAACTGCCCTTTTTTGGGCAGATTCCCTTTTGGAGTGGTACTTGGCGATTTTAGGTTGATGGTATATTAGATTTGATGGGCAGAATTAAATTTCAAATTTCAAATTTCAAATTTCAAATTAATCAGAGAGGTTTTACTCTCATCGAGCTTCTGATTGTGATTTCCATTTTCGGTATCACTGCTTCTCTTATCACCGCTTCTTATCTTACGTTTGAACGCAACCAACGGCTTAAGGCCGCTGCCCAGCAAATTAAGACCGATGTCAGATTTACTCAAAATAAGGCCTTAACTGGTGATAAGGGTCAATCAAACGATGTAGCTTCGTGCACCGCCCTGCCTGGTGGTGGAACCTTGGTGGGTTATTACATCAGTTTTTCATCTGATGTCAGTGAAAATTTGTCATATACAAGTGCGGGAGATTGCTTGAAAAAAACGGATAGCAGCGAGTATGAATTTAACATTAGTGCTCGTAGCTTATCCAAGGGTGTGCAAATAAAAGCTATTACTTACGGTTCGTCAGCTGTTGATCGACAAAATGTAGCGATTCTTTTCGAACCATTGAAGCACGACGTCACTTTTTTTAGCAGTACCTTTGCCCCACCTTTTTTAACGGGTGGCCAATTGGATAGTGGCAAATTTTTAGCGCCACTTCCCCAAGAAAAGATATCAATTCAGTTAGAAAGGGAAAACTCATATTATTACGTAGATATTTTACCTACGGGAGATGTGTATGAGAGACAACAGTAGGGCAATTTTCTACATAAAAATTAAAGGACAGTCAATGATTGAGGTGGTCATAGGAATTGCCGTGGTTGTTGTTCTGGCAATTTCTCTCATAACCACAACTTTAATTACCCAACGAACTGCAGCTTCGGCCAAGAATAATTCGCAGGCCACAAAGCTTGCCCAGCAGGCATTTGAACAATTGAGGATTTACAGAGACCGTAAAGGCTTTAGCTCTATCCCTGCGGATCCAACCGAATGCTATAAGCTTATTAACACAAATAATGTAGATCCAACTCTTTGGGATTTTTCTGCGGCGTTTGATTGCAATTCAGATGCTAGCGCAGAATTGCTTCTTTTAGACAGTGTTAGTTTTTATAGAAAAATTCAATTAGTTGATAATTCTTCGGTTGAAAAAGAGGCAACGGTTACTGTCAATTGGACGGAATCTTCTGGGGTGCAAAATGTGGTTCATAAATCAGTGATAAGCGCTTGGTGTTCAGGGCAAATTGTTCCAGGTTCTCCATGTTCCACTCCGTGATATATTAGAGTTAATGCCCTTCCTTAAAGTATCTAGTATCTGGTATCTAGTATCTGGTATCAAAAATAAGCAAAGCTTGCAATCCTCGTCTTTCGATAATCTCAAGACTGCGGGTCTAACTAAATACAAAATACTAAATACAAAATACTCTAAATCAAATGGTTTTACCCTCATCGAATTTCTGGTTGTTTTAGGAATTCTGGCAATAACTGTCAGTTCGACTTTATTGTTTCTAACATCGGTTTTAAGAGGCTCAAACAAGGCTAATGTAATTGCGGAAGTAAAGCAGAATGGGCAGGCTGTTTTAGAGTCATTGGAGCGTCAGATAAGGAACGGCGTGGGTGCGGAACAGGTAGGTCTTGTGGAAAATAATACAGTTAAAATAATAAGGCAGGATCACGACCCTCTTTATATTAGGTGTTTCTCTAATGTTAGTTTAAACGGATACATTGGTTCTGTTGCCAGCGATACTACAGATGTTACGGGACCTGGTGATCTCCAATATATTTCCATGACTTTCAAAGACGATTTAGTGTCGGGAGTTGATATAGACTGTCCAGACAGTACCGATATTGCAAACGGCTGTGCATTTAGAGTCATACCATCATCTGCTGGTGGTATTTCACCTCCGGTAGTATCAGTTTGCTTTTACGCGAACCAGGCAGCACAGGCACCTTCTCGGCAAGATTTTCAGGCTAAGGTTAAATTTCAAACAACTATCTCTCTAAGGAAATATTAGATAGGTTCTTAGGTAATTGGGTTATTAAGATTAAGTGATGCGTTACATAATCATATAGCGATTGACAATTGGTGAGAAATATACCTAAACTGAAGTTAGCCCATATGAAGCGAAAAAGCGGTCAGATTCTAATATTGATTCTTTTGATTGTGGTTGTTTCCCTGGCAGTTGGGCTTTCTGTTGCTTCCAGAAATATTACAAATCTTAGGACTTCCACACAGGCAGAACATTCTCAAAGGGCACTTTCGGCTGCTGAGGGAGGGGTTGAAGAGGTTTTATCCAGACTTTCAACAGTGGCTAGTCAAGTTCCAGTCGGAGGCAGTGCAACAATTGATGTGCAGCAGATTGGTGAGATTACTCCTACAGTGATAGTGACGGCAAGTAATATATATGAATCGACGATTGAGCCCGGTGAAATCGGACAAGTTGACCTAGATGGTGCGATTGGGACTATCCAGATCGAATGGGTTAAAAAGCCAACCGAGGAAAGCACACCCGCCTCTGTCGAGGTAACACTGGTTAATAAGGATCCAGTAAGCGGTGAATACAGTCAGGTTCGGAAAGCGTGGGCCGGAGGGCATCCTGAAAGTGCAGGAAACGAGGAAGGTTTTGTCGCGCCGACAGGGTCTTCTCTCGACTATAAATTAAGTGAGTCTTTAAGTGTTGGCGCAGGCCCTGTTCTTCTACGGGTAAAGCCTTTTTGGGCTAGGACAACAGTTAGGGTAACCTGTTCCTCGGGCTGTACTCTACCAACCCAGACGTACGATGTTGTTTCCGAGGCACAGACGGAAATTGGAGTTACCAGAAAAATTCAGGTGACCAGGACTGCCCTGCCCCAGTTGCCAGCAGCTTTTGACTACGTTTTATATTCAGAAGGTCTAATTACAAAATAATGGACAAGCGTACTAAGCTGATACTTTCTGCGATAGGTATTGGGGCAATAGCTGTACCGGTGATCCTTTTAATCTTTCTTTCCTCAAAACCGGCACAGGAGCCGAATGTCTCGCCCGATTCGAGAACGATAAACGAGAAAACTATAGAGGAGGCGGTCAAAAAAAATCCCGGCAAGCAACCAGAATTTGTACAACCGACTCCTTCTACAAGTTCGCCCCAAAGCCCACAAGCTGAAGAAAGTAGCCCTTCGGCACAGTAAATTAAAATGTCTGCCCAAATTTTCGGTCTTGATAAAACAGCAGGTCGTCCTTCGACCCATTCGGGAACCTCAGGGCAAGCAAGCTCAGGACGCTCCTCTGTTATATCGAGCCTGCATTGCGGGGTGCGACATGGCTAATCCACTTTTCGGGCTCGATATCGGAAGATCATTTATTAAGGTTGTCCAGGTGAAAGTTGCCGGCGGCAAGAAATATCTGGCGGCTGCTGCCAGTGCGCAGACTCCATCAGGAGGAATAATGAACGAATCCCCGATTGAATTGAGGAAACTTTCAGACAGTATCAAGACGTGTGTTGATGCGGCAAAGATATCTGCCGGCCGCTGTGCGATTTCTTTAATTGAGTCGCAAGTAGTCACTCGACTGATTCGGATGCCTAACTTAACAGACAAGGAGCTGGCTGCAGCCATTAATTGGGAGGCCGAGCAGTATATACCGCTGCCGGTAAAGGATGTTAATTTGCAGTATAAAGTTATTTCACGGCCCACGGATAGTTCGGCAGCCATGGACATTCTTTTAATCGCTGCTCCAAAGCGCGTCATTAACAAATATCTCAAAGTAGTAAAAGATGCCGGGCTTGCCGTTGCGGCCATGGAGACAGAGTCGACAGCCTTGGTACGCGCTTTAGTTAAAAAAGAGGACCCGGTTACAATTCTTGTTTCACTTGGAGCGGTTTCCACTGAATTGGTCGTAGTGAAGGATACCAACGTTTTATTTACCAGGTCGATTGCAACCGGTGGGATTAATTTAACGCGAGCGATTATGACCGAATTTAATTTACCTTCCGATCAGGCTGAGGAATACAAACATACGTATGGAATTTTGGAAGACAAGCTTTCGGGCAAAGTTGCTAGTGTTTTAAAACCAATTTTGGATATTTTGGTTTCGGAAATTTTAAAATCTGTTGAGTTTACCAAAAGTCATGTTGGTGATTCGCCAGTTGGCAGGCTGGTTTTGTGCGGCGGCGGCGCCTTTTTACCGGGTTTTTCGCAGTTTTTAACGGAAAGAACGAGTATGGAAGTTTCCTTGGGCGATGCATTTGTCGATTTTGTTAAAGAAGGCTTAATTTTAAAAATGACAGGCCGAGGTGTTGTTTTTAGTGTAGCGTGCGGCCTTGCCTTGAGAAGTTAGGTTTTGTTACGCTTAGAATATAGTCAAAGTATAAAGCCAAAGTCGAAAAGTCAATAAATTTTTACACTCTGCACTTTGACTTTGAACTATTGTTGATCTATGGCAGAAATTAATCTTTTACCGCAAGAAGAGAGAGCTTATGAGCAATTTGCGCTTTTGCAAAAGAGACTGTCGATCGGGGCAATTCTGCTTCTGGCAACAACTGCGATCTTGACTATCGTCATGTTGATTATTTACACCTCCTCTGTTTCCAGACGGTCGAATTTGGTGGCGCGGATTGAGACGAGTTCAAAAGGCATTGAAGAATTAAAAGCGAACGAAGAGTTGATAGTGGTTGTGAAAGAAAAGGCTGCAGCTGCAGACAAAATTTTGTCGGGTAGAACGGATCACTCGGCTGTATTCGAGAAACTTGCCTCTTTAATTCCGACAGGGGTTTATTTTACCGACGTAAAATTCGCACCGGAAAAAGCGGCGATTTCAGGTAAGGCAAGTTCTTCTGCTAATGTCGCAGGATTGATCTCTTCTCTGCTTTCTAGCGAGGGCGCGAAGGTGTTCTCAAGCGTGACCATGGATTCACTAAGCTCAGATGAATCGGGCGTATTTAATTTTTCGATGACGGTTACGCTTGCAAATTCAAAGTAACATGGAGTTGCCGACGGTTTCGATTTTAAAGTCAGGAAATAGCGCTGTCCTTACTAAATTTAGCAATTTGGCGGCACCGGTAGGGGCTCTTGTGGTTTCGGTTTTGATCTTGCTATTTGTGGTCTGGCCAAAATTTAGCGAGGCTTTGCAGCTTAGAAGTGCCAACAAGGATTTGGCAATAAGGGCTTCAAATCTTAGTCAAAAGGCTGATAAGTTGCGCACACTGGACAGCCTGGTTCTTGAGGAGCAATTAGTTGCTGCCGAGCAGCTTTTACCTTCAGATAAAAGTGTCTTCACGCTGGTTTCCCAAATCGAAAAAACTGCCGGAGCATCCGGTGTTCTTTTAAGCAGGGTTGAATTGACACCGGGTAATCTTTCGGAAAACGCGATTCCCGATAAGCCAACTCCCGCACAAAGTGCCGGCAAGGACGATACGTTAGGCGTGGCTTCTAAAATTCAGTTAAAAATATCAATAAGCAGTGACTACAGGTCGCTGGTGATTTTTCTCAATAATATCCTAGTTCTGCCAAGGGCGGTTGCCGTTCGTGATTTAACCATCGCCGCTTCTTCTTCCGGCGGCTCTTCGCAAATAAAGGCTTCTATGCTTCTGGATGCCTACTGGAAGGCTCTTCCCAAGCAGCTTGCTTCAATTGAAACTCCAGTTGAGGAGCCAACAGCCGAAGAAGCTGCTAGGTTGGATCGAATTAGCTCGACTGGATTTTCGACATTGCCCTCTATCCCTTCTGTGCCGTTGGGTAGGCAGGATATATTTGCGCCATTTTAAAAACAGGAAAATAGGATTTAGGATTTAGGGTTTAGGATGTCCGGGCGATATTTTTCAGTTCTTTTGACTGCTTTCTGATTTCTCCACTTTTCGATTTGCTCATGGTTACCAGAAAGTAGTACTGCTGGTACTTTTAGGCCGCGAAATATTTCCGGCCGGGTAAACTGAGGATATTCAAGTAACTTGCCATTTGCCGAAAATGATTCGTCCGTCAAGGACTCTTTACGGATTACCCCGGGGACAAGCCTGACAACTGAATCGACAATAGCCATGGCAGCAATTTCGCCGCCGGTTAGAATGAAATCACCAATTGATACAACCTCGTCAACGAACCTTTCAAGTCGGGCGTCTGTTCCTTCGTAATGACCGCAGATAATGGCGATGTCTTTTTTCTTAGCAAGAAGCTTTGCCAAATCCTGGTTATATTTTTTGCCGCTTGCTGAAAGTAGAATAGAATAAGGTTTTGGCGTTATAGATTCTAATGCGCTAATTACTACATCCACTTTTAAAACCATGCCCCTTCCCCCTCCGTAAGGCTTGTCGTCGACTGTCCCTCTTACATCTTTAGCAAAATCGCGGATGTTAATGAGATTAATTTTGACAAGATTTTTCTTTTGGGCTCTGCCAATGATGCTTTGTGCGAAGACACCCTGAAAAATTTTAGGGAAAAGGGTTAGAAGATAGATATTCACACTTCAGTCACGTCGATTGTGAGATAGAGTTCTTCTTTTATGGCTCTGATTTTGGCAAGGTTTTTAATAGCTTTGACCATTTTCCCCTCTTTACCAATTACTTTGGCAATGTCACTTTTGGGCACCAGTATTTTGAACTGTAGATTACGACCGTTTTCGACTTTTTCGATCTTTACCTTTTTGATATCTGTGACCAGCGGTTCAATTAGAAGTTTCAGAAATTTTTCCATAAATGTTCTTGCCTTGGGCAGTTAGTATTTTTTCGACTGCAATTGTTGGTTTTGCGCCCTTTTTGATCCATGCTTTAAGTCTATCTTCATGAATCGCAAAATTTTCCTGAGTTTTTTGCGGGTTGTAAAATCCTAAAATTTCTAAAAACCTTCCATCCCTCTTGGCTTTTTGATCACTGGCGACAATTCGGTACGAAATCTGGTGTTTTTTGCCCGTTTTGGCCAGGCGAATTCTGACACTCATAGTAAGTGGGGTTATTATGCCAGAGTTTGTCTTCGAAGTCTACTTAAGGCTGACCTTGCAGCTTCTTGAGCCGCTTCTTGTTTATTTTTACCCGTGCCAATGCCCATTAATTTTTCGCCCAGATAAACACCTAACTTAAACTGTCTGGCGTGATCCGGTCCCCAGCTTTCGAGCAATTTGTAGTTCGGAGAAAGCCGAAGCTTTCTTTGTGATATTTCCTGAAGTTTTGATTTATTGTCCGTTACTGCCGATTTTGTCAACTGTTTCCATTTTGCCAAAATTGTTTTTTCTATCAGAAGCTGAGTCTTTTCGATCCCCTGATCTTGGTATATTGCGCCAATTAAAGCCTCGAGGGTATTTGCCAAAATCGACGTATTTTCTCTTCCACCTGTTTCTTCCTCTCCTTTAGAAAGTAAGAGATAGCTACCAAGATTAAGGCTTTTGGCCACTTTGGATAAAGTTTCCGTCCTTACTAGGGATGCTCGCAGCTTGGTCAAATTGCCTTCTGTGCTTTGAGGAAGAGTTTGGTAGAGGAAGTTAGAAACTACAAGGGACAAAACCGAATCCCCCAAAAATTCCAACCTCTCGTTTGACGTACTTTTAGAATCTTTCATCTCGTTAAGGTATGACCTGTGAATGAAGGCGTTTTTAAGATAAGACTGGTTTTTAAAAATAATGCCGATAGTATTCTCGAGTGAGGCGAAATCAGGCCATTTTTTCGACGTTTTCATAAAGATATGCTGCAATGTCAGAAACTTTTTTAAACGAAGGAAATTTTTGCGGCGGAATTTCTATATCGTATTTATCTTCAATTTTTCCTATCAGATCTTCAAGATCCAGGTCGGTGATGGACAAATCCTCATCCAACAGGGACTCTTCTTCAATATCTTCTTGGGGTATGCCAAACTGTTTTGAGATCAAATCTTTTAGTTCTTCCAAATAATCGGTCATTTTCTTATGATTTTACCTTGGTTATTTTTTACTATAGCACCTAATACGCCATTTACAAAGCTTCCGGAAGAGTCGGAACCGTACTCCTTGGCGAGCTCGACCGCTTCATCGATTACCACTTTGAACGGCTCTCGCGGTTTTTTGAATATCAGTTCCCAGATAGCCAGACGAAGTATGGCCATGTCGATCTTTGATATCTGATCAATAGGCCATGCCGGCGCGTTAATTCTTATTTGCTCGTCAATTGCTTTCTGCTTCTTAGTAATTTCGCCAAAAACCGTATCTTTCTGGAATTTTAAATCAGGTCTAAAGTTTTTTTCAAACAGTCTTTTGAACAGATGCCTGCGCATCTGGTGTCGGGGGTCGCTTGCTTTTCTCATTCTCCCCTCCCTTTTTGTAGAAGCCGCAGTGAGGACAAGCCCTGTGGGGAAAGCGCAGTTCTTTGCAGTTTGAGCAAGCAACAAGCGCAGGCAGGGTAAAAGCTGCCGCGGCCCTCCTAATTTTTGATCTCGATTTCGCGTGTTTCTTTTTTGGTAATGGTGTCATTGTTAGTTAGTCGTTATTTATACTATATAAAACAGACAAGGTAAAGCGCTAGATCTGTCGGCTTGATATTTTCTATGTACTAATATAAACTTCCCATTTGTGTCAGAAAGAGTTGGTGTAATCACAGATTCGACGTGTGATCTGCCTGCAAAAATGACCCAAGAAATCGGACTTGAAGTTGTGCCTCTTGATGTTATATTTGGAGAGGAAACATTTAGGGACGGTGTCGACATAGGTTCTGGCGAATTCTTTCAACGGCTCCAATCATCTGCGAATTTTCCAACAACGAGCGCGCCCTCTGTAGGCAGATTCATTGAGTCATACGAGAAGGTTCTAGAAAGGACGAAAGGCCTATCTCTTTACTCGATTCATCTTCTGGCTTCGGCAAGTCAGACGAAAGAAAGCGCCCAGCTTGCTATGCGGCAAGTAATGGACGATAAGCCGAAGATTCGTGGTTTGGTTCGAGATTCCCAGCATGTAAGCTTGGGTTTAGGGATTGCTGCCAGAAGAGCGGCCCAGTTTGCAGATAGAAAGAGAAGCCTTGTTGAAATAGACACGGAAATGGACTCTGTAATACCGAGAATTCGGACAGTTTGCGTCTTGCCTACACTGAAATATGCAAGAAAGGGAGGCAGACTAAGCAAAGTCAGGCTAGCTAAATCGTACATTGGCTCCATTTTGCACATTGTCCCAATTATTCAGTTTGCGGGCGGTCATATGACTGATGTTGGTACTGTGCGCAGTGGGCGGATGAAACGATTAGAAGGTTTGGTTCAAAAAGTTTATGAACTTGCCGAGGAGCATGGAAGATTCGAGCAATTGGCCATTGTTCATGGTGATGCTACCGAAGATGCCCAATGGGTTGCTGGGGCTCTAAGTTCAAAGGTTCGTGAGGGTGGCAATTTAGGGATTTTTGATTTAGGCCCAACGGTTGGGGTGCATGGTGGTCCAGGCACGATTGGAGTAAGCGCGTTGCTTCCCGGCTGAGTTAATTCGGCTGGATGTATTCTTGCTCCATGCTTTTAAGCTTTGCTGCAAGTTGTGGATAAAGTTTTAAGTTTGGATCTTTTTTCAATATGGTTTTAGCCTCGTTTTGCGCTTGGGCAATGAGTTGTTGATCGGAGATGTCGGCAATTTTGAGATTAACGTAACCTGATTGTCTGAGGCCAAAGATTTCACCCGGACCGCGCATTTTAAGGTCGATTTCGGCAAGCTCAAAGCCGACGTTTACCTTCTCCAAGCTTTTAAGACGCCTGAGAGAATTTAGTGAGTTTGAATCGGAAAAAATCAGACAATAAGATTTGTGTCGACTTCGGCCTACCCGGCCGCGCAATTGGTGAAGCTGAGCAAGGCCGAAACGGTCAGCAGACTCGATCATCATGACTGTCGCATTTGGTATGTCGATACCAACTTCGACGACAGGCGTTGCAACCAGGATATCGATTTTTTTGTTTTTAAATTCTTTCATTATTTTATCTTTCTCTTTTGACTTGAGTCTTCCGTGAAGCAGGCCCAGTTTTATTTTTTTGGAAAAAAGTTTTTTTAATTTTTCAAATTCGTCAAGTGCAGCTTTGACAGTTGACATGCTTTCGGAAGGCTCAACAAAAGGGGTGATGATAAATGCCTGACGCTGTTGGCCTATTTGTTTTTCGATGAATTTGTAGGCGTCTGCCCTTTTAGAGTTGGGGACGACATGCGTTTGGATTTTTTGCCTTCCTTGTGGCATTTCGTCCAAGGCCGAAAGGTCGAGGTCTCCATAAAGAGTCAGGGCAAGGGTTCTTGGGATCGGAGTTGCAGTCATGGTTAAAATGTGCGGACTTTTGCTCTTCGAATTCGGGCTTGCCAATTTTCCTCGTTGAGCGACTCCGAAACGATGCTGTTCATCAACGACTACCAGTCCAACTTCTTTTTTGGGCTTATAGGAAATTAAAAGTGCGTGTGTTCCGCAGACAATGTCTCCGTCTTCTTTTTTGGCGGCTGTCCAGATACCCACTTTTATCTTATGGTCCAGAAGCAGTTGTTTAAGGGTGTTTTGATGCTGGAAGGCCAAAATTTCTGTCGGTGCGGCAAAAAGCGTTGCCAGGCCGTTTTGATGAGCAAAAAAGGCGGCGGCTGCCGCAATTACCGTTTTCCCCGACCCAACATCGCCTTCAAGAAGCCGGTTTGCGCAAGTTTCTTTTTGTAAATCGGCAAGTATTTGGGACAGTGCCTTTTTCTGAGCCCCCGTTAAATCAAACGGAAGGTTTTTTAAAAAAGCATGCAGCTTGGCATTTTCGACTTGGAACTTGTGAGCTCTTCTTTGCGCTTTCCAGCTTGTTCTTCTCTGCGCGGCGGCAAGCTGCAGTGTAAAAAGTTCGTCAAAAGAAAGCCGAATTCTTGCTTTTTCAACGTCTTTTTGATTTTGGGGAAAGTGGATTTTTCGCAAAGCTGCTGGTAGGTCTATTAAACTTTGTCGACTGATCGTTTCGCCGGGTAAAAAATCCTTGGTTTTTGCAAGGCAGAGCGGTAGGACAGAGGCGATCTTATTTCTGAGCCACTTGGAAGTTAATCCTTCTGTTTCCGGGTATATGGGGACTAGCCTGCCCGTGTGTAGAGTTTGCGGAAGCTGTGCCCTTTCTTGCAAAATTTCATATGCTGGGGATATTAATTTAGGCTTGCCGTATTCGATCTTGACCTTGCCCGAGACCGACACGTATGTTCCGGGTTTGAGTGTTTTTGTTAAGTACGACTGATTAAACCAAACAAGATTGATGATTCCCGTAGGGTCGGCCAAGGTGGCTAATGTTAAAAACTTGCCGCTTTTGGATCTGATGTTTTTTATTGTCCAAATATTGCCCCTAATGGTGACTTTCTGACCGTCTTCAAGATTTACGGAGAGAACGTTTTGTGAATAATCTTCGTATCGGAATGGGAAATGGTAGACAAGATCTTGCGCAGTTTTTATCTCAAGTTTTTTTAGTTTGCGCAGATAATACTCGCCTATTCCCGGGATTTGTTCAATCGAGGTTTGGGGATCCATTGAATGTAATTTACCATTTTCAACTTTCCATTTTCCATTTTCCATTTTCCATTGATTGTTTAGTGGTCATTTGAAAATTTTGAGATCAATGGCGAATGTTAAATACGAGAGCCTATCTATCGCAGGCCGTAAAGGAGATAAAGGGCGAACTGGCCGACGATGAAACTTAATCCGGCGATTACAATTATGGCGATCCAGATTTTTTTTAGATAAGAGCGTTTAAATAGCTTCATTATTGTTTTATTGTTAGATTGTTATATTGTTTTTAACAATTTAGCAATACAGCAATTTAACAATTATTCTAAGGTGATCCTCACAAATCTTTTTTTCCCCACTCTCATAACCTGATTGTTGGCAAGTTCTATTTCTGGCTCTTCGATAACTTGACCGCCAATTTCCACTGCTCCTTCTTTTATTAATCTTTTTGCTTCTGATTTGCTGGGAGCCAGATTATTGTCTACCAGAAAATCGACAAGTTCAATACTTTTTGATTTGACTTTAATTTGCGGGAGAGAATTTGAAATGCCGCCTTTTTGGAACAGATGCTCAAATTCTTCCGCGGCGGATTTTGCAGCTTGTTCTGAGTTCAATTGCTCGACAATTGCAAAGGCAAGTTTCTTTTTGAATTGCATCGGATTTTTTCCTTTCTTGATTGCGCTTTCAATTTGAGCGATTTCTTTCATTGAAACATCCGTAAGGTATTCGAACGATTTAACGATCGCGTCATCCGGGAAATTCATGATTTGCCCGAAGATTTCTAGGGGCGGACTGGTAATCAAAACTGCATTTCCTGTCGTTTTGCCCATCTTACTGCCTGAGGCATCGGTGAGTAAGGGGGTTGTTAACACAATCTTCTTCTTGTTGTTGATTTTGCGCATTAAGTGTCTGCCCATAAGCATATTAAAAAGCTGGTCAGAGCCACCTACTTCAACGTCGACGTCCATTTCTACACTGTCGTATCCTTGTAGCATTGGATACAAAAGTTCGCTAAACGCGATATCCTCACCGTTTTTAATCCTCATCTGGAACATATCCCGTTCGATTACCTGTCCATATGTAACTTGTGACGCTAAGCGCAGAAACTCTTCCAGGGTTATTTTGGAGAGCCACCTGCTGTTTTTGAGTAACTTGACGGGATTAGCGCCCTCAAAATCTAAAACCTTACTCGCCTGGTCTTTATAAGTTTGTGCATTCTTTTCTACGTCTGCTTTTGTAAGCTGCGGGCGTGTTTTATCTTTTCCGCTTGGGTCGCCGATCATGCCGGTGAAATCACCGATTAAAAAAATTACCTCATGACCAGCCTGTTGAAATTGCCGAAGTTTGCGAAGACCCACAAGGTGGCCAATATGCAAATGCGGATTGCTGGCATCAAAGCCTTGGTAAACTTTAAGCTTTTTACCGCTTTCTAATACTTTTTTAAGTTCCTGTTTTGAAGGAATAATTTGGTCTACTCCCCTACTTAACAATTTTTCAATTTTGTCCATATTTGAATCTTAGCTCGTTTTAAACTTTCTATCAATCACTGCAGGTTCTGATTACGGGCCTTTCTGATTGTGGTTACTGACATATCTTTAGATTTCACAGAAGTGCAATCTTAAGTTATGTCTTCCTCTGCTTCGCAGAGCGACGTAACTTAGATTTTTTCTAAAATTAAGTTATAATAACCTTTAAGGTTAGATGAAGTTTTACTCAAGACTTGGGCATCGCAAGTTTTCCTCTCGGGTTGCTAAGCTTTCACAAAGATCGTACTCCAAGCACCCTTTTTTGGAGCAATCCAAATTCAATAAGCGCCGTTTCTGGATCCGCTTTTTCGGCTTAATGTCCACTCTCGTCTTTTTCTCCCTGATCGGACTTATCATTCTGACGATATTCTCCTTTGTCGTCTTTGCTAAAGATTTACCCTCGCCTAATAAACTGACAGCTCGCGACTCATCTCTTTCAACCAAAATTTACGACAGAAACGGCAAGCTGCTTTACGACATTTACGGAGATAAAAACAGAGCTTTGGTCAACTGGAACCAGCTTCCCCCGTACGTAAAAGAGGCAACCATTGCCATCGAGGACAAGAACTTCTATAAGCATAAAGGATTTTCGGCCTTGGGAATTGCCCGGGCTTTGGTTAATATCGTTGTCTTTCAGAAGCTTCAGGGGGGTTCAACAATCACCCAGCAGGTGGTCAAAAATACACTTTTATCCCCCGAGCGTACGATAACCAGAAAAGTTAAGGAGTTCTTTCTGGCAATACAGGTTGAGCGAAAGTACACAAAAGACGAGATTTTGCAGATTTACTTAAACGAGGTGCCCTACGGTGGAACTGCCTGGGGTATTGAAGCGGCTTCTCAAACATATTTTGGCAAAGACGCCAAAGATTTGACACTTTCTGAAGCGGTGATTCTGGCAGGCTTTCCTCAAAGGCCATCTTTTTATTCTCCCTACGGTACAAATCCAAAAGCATATGTTGAAAGGGCGCAAGACGTGGCCCGCAGGATGCGTGAAGATGGATATATTACGCGGGATCAGGAGGAACAGTTAAAGTCCGAGACTGCCAGTGTCCAATTTTCGCCCAATGAAGGAGGAATCAGGGCTCCTCACTTTGTCTTTTACGTCAGGGACCAGCTGATTAAAAAGTATGACGAGAAATTTGTAGAACAGGGAGGTTTAAAAGTTACAACCAGTTTGGATTTGGATCTGCAGGAAAAGGTTCAAAAAATTGTCACTGAAGAGATAGCTAAACTTTCGGAATTTAAAGTCGGCAACGGAGCTGCTGTTGTACTGGATCCAAAAACGGGTGAAGTCTTGGCAATGGTTGGCTCTAAGGACTATTTTGCCAAGGATTACGAGGGGCAGGTGAACGTAGCTATGTCACTGAGGCAGCCGGGTTCTGCCCTTAAGCCTTTTACCTACGCTACGGCCTTCAAAGCGGGCTACACGCCCGCATACACGCTTATGGATGTCCCAACTGAATTTCCGGGCGGAGCCGGCCAGCCGCCTTATAAGCCTGTTAACTATGACGGGAAGTTCAGGGGTCCTGTGCAAGTTAGATTTGCTTTGGGTAATTCGATAAATATCCCGGCGGTTAAGATGCTGGGACTTGTCGGTGTTAAAAATATGCTTCGGACAGCATACGACGCAGGGGTTAAATCGCTTGAGCCTACTGACGAGAACCTTAAAAGGTTTGGGCTGGCAATTACGTTAGGTGGAGGCGAGGTCAGACTTTTAGAGCTTGCCGGCGGTTACGCGACTTTGGCCAACGAAGGAACTTACCATGCGCCTGTCTCGATTCTTAAGGTTGCTGACAGAAACAACAAGACGCTCGAAGAAGTTAAGGAATTCAAAGGGAAGGAAGTTTTAGGAAAGGATATTTCGTTTTTAATCTCGCATATTTTATCTGATGATGTTGCCAGATCTGCCGAATTTGGGTCAAATTCGCTCCTTAACGTTCCCGGTAAAACTGTGGCTGTTAAAACCGGTACGACAGACGATAAGCGTGACAACTGGGCAGTTGGATATTCGACATCTGTAGTGGCCGGCGTTTGGGTTGGCAATAACGACAACTCGCCGATGAACCCGCAAATAGCTTCCGGTGTGACGGGTGCGACTCCCATTTGGAACCGGATAATCTCGGCGGCGCTTGCAGGAAAGGCAAACGGGGGATTTGGTAAGCCGGATAACGTCACGGCATTGGAAATTGACGCATTCGGAGGCGGACTTCCCTGCCGTGATTATCCAAAAAGAAGCGAGTATTTTATAAAGGGCACAGAGCCGACCCGAGACTGTCTGGTCGAGAAAACGCTCGACGGCAAGGAATACTTTGTCGTTGTGGAGTTTGATCCTGTTTCCACAGACGGCAGAAACCGCTGGCAGGAAGGAATAGATGCCTGGGCACAGGGTCAATCGGATTCAAAGTATCGACCGCCTTCAGAATTAAAAAACGAGCCGACCCAAAACCCGGACGAAATCAAGGTCAATATTAAAAAGCCCAATGATCATGATCAGGTCGAATTAAAATTTGAAACCGAAGCAGAGGTGGAAACAGGCAAAAAGGTTACAAAAGTTGAATTTTATATTGACGGTTCAGTCAAAGACACAAAGAAAGACGGACCGTATAAATTTGAATTCACTTTTGCCGAAAGCAACAAAGGTAAACACAAGGTTAAGGTTAAAGCGACGAATGAAGCCGGAAAATCGGCAGAACGCGAAATCGAGGTTTCCGTCGGCGAGCCGTGGAAGGGTTAAGGTTTTTACTTTTTCTTATTTAACACACTCAATCTTTTCTTGAACAAATTTTCGCGGAAGCCGCCTTCTTTGACGAATTTTGCTTTTAGAGATTCTATTTGCCTTTTAAGCAGAAATGTTTCCATTTGACAGTAAGTTAAAAGCATGTTGGCTGCCTTTTCGGGGTCTTTGGGGAGATTGGGGGTGTTTGGGATGTTTGGTTTTACCCAAATAGCCCTAAAATCCCTAATAACCCTAACTCTTTCGTCTTGTTTGTCCCAGATAGACAGCTTTCTTTGACGCAAAAAATCCTCGTAGTCTGTTGCCAGTTCTTTTGTTGAGCCTTCGGCGACACCGCAAAGCTTAATATAACTTTCCAGGCTTTGCATTGTGTAGCCCTCCGCAATGTTTTGCTTTCCCGAACGGGCTGCTTGCTCCATCTGATCGCACGTTCTTGACCGTCTGTCGATGTAGCGTTTGACAAACTCGATAGTTAAATCGTGGATTACAGTAGC
>CAZLVB010000007.1:0-15789 GCA_964562855.1 uncultured Gammaproteobacteria bacterium
CGGCAACCACAAAAGGTATTCTGACAATTTTAAATTACTACAAAATTCCCATTTCAAGAAAAAAAGTTGTCATCGTTGGCAGATCTTCTTTGGTCGGCAAACCAACAATGTTGGCCTTTTTAAATAATAATGCAACAGTAACTGTCTGTCATAAAGCAACCAAAAATTTGCGCGAGGAAACAAAATTGGCAGACATCTTAGTCGTTGCCGCCGGCAAACCAAAACTAATTAACAAAGATTATGTTTCCAAAGGTCAAGTAGTCGTCGACGTCGGCATCAACGCCGTCGAGTTACCAGAGACCAGAGACCCTTCGTCGGAGCTCAGGGCAAGCCAGAGACCAGGAACTAAACTCGTTGGCGACGTTGATTTTGACAGTGTCAAAAATATTGTTGCTGCAATCTCCCCCGTCCCCGGCGGCGCAGGCCCCATGACCGTCGCCTCTCTCTTCGAGAACTTACTCGAAGCTTACAATCGCCTACATGGTTGAGTTGGATTATGAACTCAAATCACACGTTTTGCGGTTCGCGGGAGAAATAGCTGGAACTAAAGGAACTCTTATGCATATCGGACCGGTTAAAAATAGAGGTAAAGATTATATGATTATTTATTTTTCAACTGGTCAGCCAACGGAAAATGACTTAAAAATCTTTAACCAAATCCTCTCCACGTTTAAATTTTTAGATTAATTGACAAACTGAACGCAGTTACGAGTTTCGCACTTTGTCATTCCGGGCTTGACCCGGAATCCATACAAATAATTATCGATGTAGATTCCCGCTTTCGCGGGAATGACATGGAAGTAATTTCACCGAACTGCGAATAAACACAAGTTGACATAGTCAACGCAGTGTTAAGTTCGTAAAACTCACGTAACAGTGGAAGGTGCTCCTTGACAATTACCTTCCACTGTTATATTCGCACACTCATGTAACACTGCGAATAAACACAAGTTGACATAGTCAACGCAGTGTTATAACATTGTACTAACCTTTCGACCCGTTCGACAGACTCAGGGTCGCACTGAGCGAAGTCGAATGTGCGATACACTCAGGGTAAACATGATCCAAAAAATAATCCGCGTCGGTAATTCAGTAGCCGTCACCATACCTCAAAGCGTCATCAAAGAAAAAAAACTAAAAGTTGGTGACGAAGTAAAAGTCGACGTTGAACCAATCACAAAATCAAAAAAAACAACTTTAACCCCAGAATTCATTAAGTGGGTCGACAAATATATAGAAAACAACCGCCCCGCTCTCGAAGAGCTTGCGGGCAAATGACCAAATTCCCCACCTTAGATGAAATAGTTGCCATCCATTTCAGGGTGACCGAAAAAACTGGTGGTTCTCAAGGTGTACGCAGTTGGGATTTACTGTCATCGGCTCTAGGCCGTCCTCAAACAACTTTTGGTGGCGAGGATCTCTATCCTGATATTTATTTAAAAGCTGCAGCGCTTATTCAATCGCTCTCATCAAATCATCCGTTTGTCGATGGCAACAAACGAACGGCACTGGCAACCTTAGAGTATTTTTTACACTTGAATAATTTATCATTAGAGGCGACTGCGCAGGAAAAAGTAGATTTTACACTTTGGGCAGAAAACAAAAAGCCCGCAATCGAAAAAATTGCGGATTGGATCAAAAAGCATACCCCTTAAAATCTAACCTTGCTACTCTGTTACGTAACACTTTAGAGATTTCTCGTTTCCTGTTTCCCTGTTTTAAAACGCAAAAACAGAACTACTAGTTATCATCACCACCCTGGCTTTACTAACTCACTCTGACACTCTAAAATCAGCCTATCATGTACGCCGACGTTGTCGTTTTAACCTATCAATCGCCGGAGATCGGCATTTACACATATCAAATCCCCAGCGAATTAAAAAATTCAATCACAGTCGGCCATTTGGTAGAAGTACCGTTTGGCAGCCGCGCTCCTTACGGAATAGTAATTGCCATTAAATCTGTCGATCCAAAGAATATCACTAAAATCAGGCCGATTATCGGGCTTGCCCTACCCCAACCTGTGCTTCTTCCCTACCAAATAGAACTTCTAAAATGGATGGCCAATTACTATGCGGCCCCTCTCGTCAATTGCCTGGAAACAATGCTGCCGCAGATACCAAGGAGATCGCTAAACGCAAAAAGCCTAACGACTAATGCCGTTGCCAATGAAAAAAGCGTTAGCCATTCGTCTTTAAGCATTAGTCAGACTCTTGTTCTGGTTCCCTCCATTAACCGCCTCCCGGAAACCCTTGCTCAATTTAAACAAGCAAAAAACTACGTCTTGTTTCATAACCAACTGAAAACTTCCGAAATTTTTGCGACTTGGATGAAAATTGCCTCCGGTGATGCCGATTTCATCTTCGGCTCCCGAAGCGCTATTTTTGCACCCTGCCCAAATCTCGCCAAAATAATCATTTTCGATGAGCACGACGGCGCTTATAAAGACGAAAGGTCGCCCTACTTTGATACCTTAACTGTTGCCGAGAAAATTCAGGAATTGACCAAGGCGAAACTTGAAATTATTGATTCTTCTCCAAAAATAACCACGTATTTTGCCCATAAAAACGAGGTCAAAATGTCAAATGTCCCCGCCATAGGCGGGTCCGCCTCTGGCGGAAAAGGTCACTTTTCGCAAGAAAACTCGCTCAAAGCGAGCATGTCACCCATTCGACAAGCTCAGGCCTTCGGCTCTGAGGCTCAGGCTCGAAGAGGTGACCCTGAGTCAATCGAAGGGTCAAAGATCATTCTTGTCTCGATGACAGATGAAAGAAATGCCGGCAATAAATCCCCTATATCAGGTATGCTTTCGGATTTCCTAAAAAGAAACTACAGGGCAGGCGGCAAATCGCTTCTTTTCTTAAACAAAAAAATCGAAAGCGGCCAGTATTTCTGCAGAAACTGCAAACATCAATCATATGCCAGAGTAAAACCAGCTACCTGTCCAAACTGCAACTCGCAAGATCTGTTTTTCTATTCGCTAAATATTGCTTCACTTGCAAATTTAGTTCGCCAAATTATCCCGCACGTCCCCATTAAACTGATAGCCGAAGGCATTTCTCCGGCGCTTGCACAAGCACCTGTTCATATTGCCACTTCCACAATTTTTTACGCCCAGAATGTCGCCAAATACCAGTTTGTTGCCCATATCGCACCGGATAACGTTTTAAATGCTCCGGATTTTACAAGCGCCGAAAAGGTTTATACTCAAGTCGCAGGCCTAAAAAAATTATTGGCCAAAAATGGCATTCTCCTGCTACAAACTTACAATCCCCAAAATACAACTTTAAAATCCGCGGCAAACAATGATTATCAAAATTTTGCCAAGGACCAGCTAGACTTACGTAAGGCTTTAACCTACCCACCCTATGCTCTACTTGTAAAATTAACTATCAAAGGCAACAATTTAGAAAAACTTAGCCAAAAAGCCCAAAGCATATTTTCGCTACTTTCGGAATCTAAAAACGACACCACAATGATTCTTGGTCCATATCAGTCTTTTTTTACTCAACGTAATCCACGATATAATATAATTCTTAAGAAAAAAATTGACTCATTCGATCTTGTTGACCGAGAAAAAGCACTCGCGGATCTTAAACCAATACTTGCCAAAATAAATCCTGATTGGCAAATTATTGTTGATCCGGATACATTAAATTAAATTCGAAAATCGAAAAACTTATTAGTTTCATTAGTATGAATTCGTATATTAGCATCGATACCAATATACTAATGGATACTAATTATGCGAATTGTTTCGGATTTCGCTCGCCTCGCTTCGCTTGCGAAGCGGGTGCTTCGGATTTCGTATTTATTACAAGAATATGATAAAACCAATTCTGACAATACCAAATGACAAGCTTCGCCAAAGATCAGAAGAGATCACATCGTTTGATAAAAGTCTCGCGAATCTAATTACTGATCTTTCCGAAACTTTAGATTCGCAGACAGATCCGCCCGGCTTGGGGCTTTCCGCACCGCAGATTAACGTTTTCAAACGGGTTTTTGTGGCTAAAATTAAAAACAGAATCAAAGCGTTTGTAAACCCCCTGATTGTTAAACTTTCCAAAAAAGAAGTTACTTATTTGGAGGGATGTTTTTCTGTTCCTGATTTTTACGGCCATGTTATAAGACCTGCGGAAATCGAGCTGAAATCTTGCGATATGCAAGGAAAAAAGTCAAAAAAAAACTACAGGGGACTACCTGCCAGAATTATCCAGCATGAAATCGATCATCTGGACGGAGTGATCTTTATCGACCATGTTCACGCGCAAAACGGTAAGGTTTTTAAAGTTGAGAAAGACAAAAAAGGCCAAGAGCAGCTTGTTGAGATAGCATATGCATGAAAATAATCTTTTTTGGCAATACCAAATATTCAAAAATTGTACAAGAAGAACTGCACAAAAAATTCAAACTTGCGGCAGTTGTTACAATCCCCGACAAACCTAAGGGCCGAGACCGAAAACTCACACCTTCCCCTACAAAGGAGTTTGCCCAAAGCAACAATATTCCGACAGTTGAAGCCGAAAAAATTACTAAAAACGAGATCGCACTGATTTCAAAATTTAACCCCGATTTCTTTGTTGTCGCGGATTACGGCTTGATCCTGCCACCCGCTCTTCTGCAAGGTCCCAAATCTGACTCTCTAAATATCCACCATTCGCTTCTTCCAAAATACAGGGGCCCTGCACCGGCTCCGGCTGCTATCTTAAATGGTGATAGAGTTTCCGGAGTTACGATTATTTCTATGACCTACGACGTCGACGCCGGTGACATTCTGGCGCAAAAAAAATATACGCTTTTACCGGATGAGACCACTGATTCATTATTGACAAAATTGAACACTCTTGGAGGAAAACTCGTCTGTGAAGTGATCAGGAATCTTCAAGAATACAAATCCAAAAAAATCAACCAAGACGAAAATAAAGCAACTTACACTCATCGCTTCACCAAAGCCGACGGCCAAATCGATCCGCAAGATCCGCCGAGTGCGCAAACACTTGATCGCATGATCCGCGCTTTCTATCCCTGGCCTGGCACATGGTGCCAGTTGACAGTTCACGGTCGACAGTTCACAGTGAAATTTTTACCAAATCCCAACTACCCAAATAAATACTTAATTCAACCGGAAGGGAAAAAACCTATGACTGTAAAAGAATTCTTAAATGGATATTCACCCGAAGCTACAAAATTGATAAAAGCTTTAAACTTAAATTGAGACGGGTAATACAGCAAGAATCTCTTGTTTCTGCTCATCTGTAGCATAAGCGGCAACATCATCAGCCAACCGACCAAGTACTTCATCCGAAACCTGCTCTATTTTTTCTTTAATATTGGAATTTGAAGAAATCTCATCGAGAACTTTCTTAAACGCCTCCGGATCTGTATCTTTCTGGCTAGAGGCTAAAATCTTGTCAGCACTTGCGCCGTCAATTTCTCTTACTTCTGTCAATAATCTGGTGAAAAAGTACTCATAGAATATACTGACAAATTCTCTTCTCTTATCTTCTGGAAAATCGGCAATCTCTAAAACTTTATGAATAATCTCGTCAAAATTCATTTGGCAGCAGGTGCCCTAGTTGCGGGTTTTGGCTGTAAGCGATCACGCAAAAAAGCAGCTGTTTTTTCGACACCTTTAAAAAGAGGGCTCCAAGTTCGCATATATATATTACGAGAAGCCTCTAACCAAGGTCTCCTGACTGCTGATTTTGAAGCCACTACACTCTTTTGCCAACCCTCCTCACCCTGGGTTCTAAATCTTTCTGTCGCATCTCTCATCGCCTCGAGCCTTGCAGCCAACGCTCCTCGCAATCCCCCTTTTTTACCAGCAGCCTCCACTACTCTATCTTCATTCGATTGCTGTGCACGCTCCAGGGCTTCATTAACAGTGCTAGCCACAAGGCCAGGAGCTTCAACGGGTTTTGGGTTAACTACAGAGGTCTCTGGTTTTGACTCAGGAGGCTTCTCCGCACTTTTGCCATCCATACCTTAATTATGAAACGAAGACTTTGTGAAAAGCAAATTTAGACGGCTAATTGTGGATTTGCTTGAGAGGTTTTGGGTGCTTCGACCTTTTTAGAAACTTGGGTTCTCATCTCTGCTTTGACTTTCCTTAAGCATTTGGTACAAAGACGCATCGTCTGTCTGACTGCCTTATAAGTGACTTTGATATTGTGTAAATTCGGCTGCCAGACTCTCCTTTTCTTGGTTGCCCTCATTGCCCAGCCCCCTCCATACTGATGGGCGCCGGACTTTTGTATTTGAGATTTTTTACCGCAAATTTCGCAAACACGCATAGAAATAATTGTTGAATTGTTATATTGTTTTTCAGCAATTTAGCAATACAGCAATATAATAATAGTGACAAGCTGAATCTGCTAGAATATACCATAACGCTTGTTAACCTAACAACCTAATTACCAACTCATGCTCATATTAACCTTACTTCAAACGAACCCACTCGTTGCCCTAGCCTTCATTGTCGGTTTAGTCTTTGCTATCACAGTTCACGAATTTGCTCATGCATTGGTAGCTTACAGGTTAGGCGATCCAACTGCCAAACTTGCTGGTAGATTAACTTTGAATCCCCGGTCACATTTGGATCCAATTGGAACCATCGCTCTTTTAATTGTCGGTATCGGTTGGGGTAAGCCGACACCGTTTGATCCGTTTAACCTGAGAAACATTAAAAGAGATTCTGCCTTAATTTCCGTCGCCGGCGCTGCTTCGAACTTTCTCTTGGCAACAGCTCTTGCCATTCCCTATTTAATCGCTTATTTCACCGGTAATTTAACTGTCCCTGTTAACACGGTATACCAGATACTTTCAATAGTCATCTGGATTAATTTGATTTTGGCCGTATTCAACTTGATTCCTGTCGCGCCTTTGGACGGTTTCAAAGTACTGGCAGGCCTCTTGCCCCGCGACTGGTATCGAGATTTTATTCAAACCGAAAGGTACGGCATATTCATCCTGTTATTTCTTTTAATCACTGGCGCAGTTGGAAGAATCCTATTCCCGATAGTCTCGCTTTTATTCAACTTCCTTATCCCCGGGCTCGTACCGCCATTTTAAGTTTTTAGTTTGAGAGACATTGACCCCGTACTATTTAGTTACTTCGAAGTTTTTTACCTCGACAAACTGTCTATCTAGACATTTACTAGATTAAAAATATCAGGCAAAGAATATGTACGGGGTTGACGCACATGGTATCATTAATATGGTTCACAGGAAAATAACCCTACTTGGGTTGCACTTTAAAAGTTCTAGCTAATTTCTTCGCTTTCGAGTTTAGTCTAGGGAATTTGAGTTCTCTCCGTAGCTTTACGCAAAAGAGAGGCAGAATACCCATCTGAGTTAAACCGAGGAAACGCTAGACCATGCGCCAGAAGTAGGGTTGGCATAATCAAAAACCGCTTTAGTGAAAGCGGTTTTTTAAATTGTCCATTGTCCACTTTCCATTTTCGAGTCTTCGAGAAATCAAGCTTTGCTTATTTTCCAATAATTTCTCGGTCTGACAATTTGAAAATTTTAAATGATTAATTAAATGGAAAATGACAAATGGCAAATGGAAAATTATACTGGGTTATTTCGCTCCGACTATTACTTCAACATCCGCAGAATCTGTAGCAGAAAGATCATCGTCACTTACCGTAACCGAATAATCGCCAGAAAGATCGCCGGACAAAAGATCGGCAAACTTTTTAAAACTTTCTTTAAAACGAAGAACCGTATTTTCGAAATCAAAATTTGGCGCGTTCCCGACCGATTCAACTTTCCATCCCTTACCCTCCAGCAGATCCTTCATAGAAGAAGCCACGCCTGCTGTGCCGCTGCCATTTAAAACCCTGACTTGAGCCTCGCTCCTGTCAAGCTCCGCTTCGGGCGATGATTCAATAAAAGTACTAGTTTCTTCAAAGGGCGTAGGTGAAGCGGTCTCTCCGGCTTGATTCTTTAGGGCTCCAAAAGGCCCAATTCCTCGAATATAGGCAAAAACTAAAGCTCCAATGATAATCAAAACGATAAGAAGCCAAAGCCACTTGGCGTTTTTCTCTTGGGACTGTTGATAGACAGGAGTACCGGCTGTTGGTGTATTCTGCTGTTCGTCCATTTTTAGTAAGACACTAAACTTGGGGAAATTGTACCAGATCAAGTCAAGCGTGTGCAAAAATCATTGAAGCAGCCGGCAATTTGCAGTAAAATTACACCACTAACGAGCCGAGATAGCTCAGCGGTAGACCTGCCCGCAATGCTTCGCAAAGCGATGCAGGCGGGGCAACTGTTTTGAAAGAGAGCTTATTCGTAGAAAGGCTTTGCCTACTTTTCGTTTGCGCGCCGTCCTAGCTCAATGGCAGAGCAGCTGTTTTGTAAACAGCAGGTTGTCGGTTCGAATCCGACGGACGGCTCACACACACACGTCATCCTGAGCGTAAACGAAGGATCTGAGATTAGATTCTTCATTTCATTCAGAATGACAAGTCGACGTGCTGGGATGGCGGAGTGGACAATCGCAACGGTCTGTAAAACCGTCGCCCGAAAGGGCTCCGCAGGTTCGAATCCTGCTCCCAGCACACGCCGACGTGGCTCAGTGGTAGAGCACCTCATTGGTAATGAGGAGGTCATGGGTTCGATCCCCATCGTCGGCTCTCTCGCATCTTACCCTATTGTGCTGATAGAATTGAGTTAATGCCCGGCTCTTCGCGACCTGTCAACTGTCAACTGTCAACTGTCAACTGTCGCCGCATGCGGGACGGCTTCACCCTTGTCGAAATTCTGCTTTCTATATTTATAATACTTGCCATCGTCAGCATCCTTTTTGCCACTTCCGGAACCTTCGTATCAAGCCGAAAATCTAATCTACAGTCAATTGCCACAAAAATTGCCAGCCGTCAAATCGAAAACTTAAGAAATACCGCCTTTGATTCATTCCCTGCCTGCCCCGGTCCTGCCGGTTGTAATATATCTGCCGTCGAGGAGCCAGATCTTGCAAAACTACCGTCAGGATCCGCAACCAAAACACTTGACGATTATGAAGCCAGTGATAGGATTAAACTTGTCACAATCGATGTTAATTGGACGGAAAACAATGCCAATCAGAATATTAAGCTTGAAACTTTAATTTCCGAAAATGGACTCTAAATTAGTTAACAGTTCACTGTCAATAGTTCACAGAAAATCAAAAACCGTGAACCGTGAACATAAAACTTTAAACTGGCGCTTCATGCGCCGTGGTCTTACCCTCGTCGAACTAATCGCAGGCTTGGGTATTATCGGTTTTGTAATCGTAATGTTCGCCTCGGTATACATTGCTCATACCAGACTTTTTTCCAGCCAAAACACGCAAATAGAAGTCGCTTCTCAAAACAGATTAGCCGTTGACGAAATGGTTAATCAGATCAGGGAGAGCGAGGCCGTCGTGGCATCCTGCTTGGGCTGCTCCCCAGATGCAACAGGCGCAAACACCCTAATAATTCAACTTTGGCCCCTCGATATCAATGGGGACCCAACCGAGCCGACAACCGGAAACGACTACATTATTTACAAAAGAGGCGGCAGTGACAATACAAAACTTATTAAAAAAATAGTCCCCGATACCTCAAGCAGCAGGCAGTCTTCCGAAAAAATAATTGCCTCATACATCTCTGAGCTCACCTTTACCTATGAACCAGATAACAACGACCCGCCAACTGCTACCTCTGTTACAGTTTCGGTGACTACAGAAGGCCAGTCTGGCGCAAAAACATTGACAAGCACTCAAAGCGTCAAGGCGGTTCTGAGAAACAAGTAATATGAGAAAAAACCCAGCACTCAGTACTCACTCAGCACTAAAGGAAGGTCAAATGATGATAATCGGACTTATCTTCCTAATGGTTGTCCTGATACTTGCGGCAGCGCTTTTCGCCAGGGTAGCCGGTTATTTGCGTTTCGGTTCCAATTCGATTTTACGTGAACAAGCTAGCAACCTGGCCGAGGCCGGAATTGATAAAGCGATTTGGCAGCTGAACCAAACTGCCGGTTCCTATACTGGTGAAACTGAAACGGCAATCGGCACAACCGGCTCTTTTTCGGTAACAGTTGTCGACAAAACCGCTTCTTTAAAAACCATCACTTCAACGGGATTTATACCTAATGCAACCACACCCAAAGCAAAAAGAACAATAAAGGTCGACGCATTAATAAGCAGCCAGCAAATCGCTTTTCATTACGCAGTCCAGGTAGGAGCAGGAGGTCTCTCAATGGCTAACTCCGCCACAATTAACGGTTCAGTCTACTCAAATGGAAATATCACCGGTTCCGGCTCATCCGTCATTGATGGAGAGGCCTGGGCTGTCGGTACAATTTCCTCCCCTGATCCCACTATCACCGTCCCGCCGCCTCATCCATCCGCATCGCCCCAACCAATGCCGGCACTGCAAGACCCAACAATTGATGAGCTTAAGGCGGAAGCAGAAAGCGGCGGCGTGACAACTTGCTCCCCTGCCTGTAACATCACTGAAACCTCTATAGGAAAACAAAAATATATAGGAGATCTAAACATCACCAGAAACGACGTAGTAGAGATGACATCTGGTCCAATTTATGTAACAGGAGATTTTACGATCTCCCAAGGACAAACCGTACTTAAACTTGCAGATTCCTTTGGATCGAACGGAAGCTATATTATAGTAGACGGCAAAATCAGCCAGAGCCAGGGTGGGCAAATACAGCCAACAAATGGCAACCCAAAGGGTTATATACTTCTAATTACAAATTCCACAGCAGACGATGCCATCAAATTATCACAAAGCGGAACTAATGCGATCTTTTACGCTTTGCAGGGCGGGGCAGGACTTTCCCAATCAGCTCAAGTTAATACGCTGGTGGCAAACAAGTTAACTATGCAAAACTCGGCGAGTTTAACTTACGATTCCGGTCTTACTTCCGCCCAGTTTTCCTCCGGCCCCGGCGGCTCCTGGCAGATCAAGCGCGGGAGTTATCACTTTACAATTAATCCGTGAAGATCAGGGTCTAGAAAATTAGAGGCTAGGGTCTTCACTGTCATCCTCACCTACCCCGTCATTCTCGCGAATGCGAGAATCGGGGTAAGCTCTATCGAAAACTTGTAAAATATATCGATGATTCTCAATCAAGTTGAGAATGACATAGTATGAAAAGCTACTATATTTACATTATGGGAAATATCAGGCCAACACTTTACATCGGTGTAACTAACGATTTAATCCAAAGGGTCTACGAACATAAACATGGTCTTGCAGAAGGGTTTACTAAAAAGTACAATCTCAAGAAGCTCTTATACTTTGAAATATATGATAGCAGCAAGGAAGCTATCGCAAGAGAAAAACAACTTAAACATTGGAATCGAGAATGGAAGTTAAACTTGATTAGAAGATCAAATCCAACTTTCAAAGATCTATATGGTGAAATTGTTTCTTGAAAGCAGATTCCCGCCTTCGCGGGAATGACAAAAGAGAGGACCACCAATGGCCAAAGCAAAACGCATTTTTATCCAGTTCGAATGCACGGTTTGTAAAAACCGCAATTATACTTCGAGCAAAAATCCGGAAAACGTAAAGGATAAGCTGGTTCTTAAGAAATACTGCAAGTTTTGCAGAAAAGTTACTGAGCACAAAGAAGTTAAGATATAGTAATTAGTTCATAGTTCATAGTTCGTAGTAAATACCCCAGCAATCTCCCCAGAAATAGACATTGATTTTAACTTGCTAACGCCGTAATCTGGATTTAGATGGTTCAAAAGCTGCAATTGCTTTATTGCTATATTGCTAAATTGTTTAAAACTAATTCAACAATTCAACACTTCAACAATTCAACAATTCACCGTGGTTTTACGCTCGTTGAACTCCTAGTCGTCATTACCATTCTATCCATCGTCAGCAGTATTGGCTACATCAACTTTAATATCGCCCAGGACAAAGGCCGCGATGCCAAAAGAAAACAGGATTTAAAAGCCGTCCGCACTGCGCTTGTTTCTTATTATCAGGATTACGGTGAATATCCTCCTCCCTGCAGTCCCACTTGTGAAGATACCCAAATTACTTCTGAACCAGGCGGCAATTGGATTCCCGGTCTTGCTCCAAACTACATTAAAGAACTACCCAAAGACCCGCGCCAGGCAAGTCTAATCACAAGACTAGCTTCAATCGTCCAAAACATTAAAAGTAAAAAGGCACCCCAAGGCGAAGTAGCCCCGGCTACTTCAACCCAAAATCTTGGATACACTACTATCGGAGGTAGTTCTATAGGAACAAAAAACCGTGTTCGAGTGTCCAGAATTACAGTTCCCGATGCTAAATCAGGGGTTGTATCAAATGGCAGCATGTACATTCAAGGAAGTACGAATAACGCTACCGTATATATGGTTATTTATAACGATAATGGAAATCTCCAGCCTGGAAACCTTATCGCAGTCAGCAGTGGCGTTTCGATTCCATCTACCCAAGTTAAGGGGTGGGTAAATTTCACCTTTCCCCAGTTTAGCATCTCAACCAATCAAAATATCTGGATAGGAATGTACGCAGACGTTACCGGAACCACCGGGGGAATAGAGGGTCCATTATTGTACTATTCAACTTCAATAGTCGGGGATTATGCAAGCGACGGTTATGTTTTTAAAAATCATGGGGATGCCCCCGTACCCAATCCATTTGGGACAGGGACAGACAGCACAAGTCAGCGATCATGGTCAGCATATTTAATTGTTAACCCGCCACCGACTCCCACCCCAACTCCAGCGCCAACCCCTACGCCGACTCCTGCGCCGACTTATACCATTTCGGGTAAAGTTTTTATAGATGACGGATCAGGAGGAGGAACAGCAAATAACGGAGCTCAAGATGGAACAGAGCCGTTTTATACAGCACATGCCACTGTAAATATGTCGGGTACAAGCTCGGGAATCACACTTACATCCGCGCTGCTGGGTACTTATTCATTTACTTCTCTTTCTACCGGTAATTATAATATAACCCTTACCGTACCTACCGGCTATCTCATATCTCCAGGATCTGTAAATCCCAGAAATAATATAGCGCTTCCTCCTAATGCTACCTCTATTGATTTTGGTATAGTACTGGTTTCTACACCAACACCTACACCTACTCCTACTCCTACTCCTACCTCTACTCCGACTCCTACTCCGACAACTACTCCTACTCCCGCGCCCTCGCCTTCTGCTCCTCCGCCTGTAGCGGGCGCCTGTGCCAATTTAGACAACTATTACTGTTATTTTGTCTCCGCCGACAGGCTGTATTTTAGTCTTTGGGCAAAACTGGACAATAAAGATGACCCCGAAACTGTTAATAAAACAGGAGTCTACTGTACCGGATTACCTGCTGGCAACTGGAATTATTGTGTTGAAGCTCCTCAGTAATAACCAACAATTAACAATTGACATTTGACGCTGATCACGCGGTCTTCTTGTCCCAAATTTTGTTATAATTAGCAGGAATTTTACGGGCGTCGTTCAATGGCAGGACAGCGGTCTCCAATCCGCCCAAATTTAGGGCCATAGTGTCAACGGCTAGCACGGTGGTCTCCAAAACCACAAGTGAGGGTTCGAATCCTTCTGGCCCTGCAAAATTTTTGGCGGGTGACTCCCTCCGCCCGTGCCACAATCAACTACTAAGAATTTCGGCAGCCGCTACTGCTTTATAGGGATAAAGTTCTGTTTCGTCACCTAAGAAATTCAGCACTTTGCTTTTGACAGCCTCGTTTGCAAGAATCTTATGTACGCTAACTTTACTTTGTGAAATTTTCTCGCTATATGCCTTGGCAATCGCCTGCGCCTCCTCGCTCGAGGTTGCCGCTAAAAAATTGCCAAGATCCGCCCTTTCCTTATCCTTAAAATAAACCCACAAAGCGTCGTAAACGTTGCCTTCTCCGGCATGATATCCCCACGTGGCAATTCCCGCGTCGCCGCCAAACATATTGCGCATTGTCGCAAGATACTGGCACATAGCACCGAAGGCTTTTGTAGGATCCACCCTCTCGTCAACTTGCACGTCCACTCGTACCCCAAAACGTCTTGCAGTACCCGGCATCAGCTGAGCCGGACCCCGTGCTCCGGCGGGCGATGTCAAATCCTCGGCCCCGCCGTTTTCGATAAAAACTATGCCTAATGCCAAATCCTCAGGAATATTATTTGCCTTTGCAGCACTTCTAATATTGGATTCGAATTTTCTGGTGACCGCCATCATCCCGTCAAAACTGGAGTGTTCTTCTAAAACTTCATAGCGCATTTCATCGACAATGCTTCTGGCAACGCCCTTTTCCACTTGCGAAAGATCGTGGGCAATATAATCAAAAGCTGCAGTTTCTGGCCGAGATGACTCCGTGCGGTTTTTTAACCTCCCAACTTCACTTGCCAAATTCTCGCTTTCGGCCTCTTTGGCTTTGCCACCAGATCCAAAAACCTTTTTTTCAAGCATATAAGCCGCTCCGAAAGCTAACGCTCCCGCTAAACCTTTAATTAGAGTCCTTCTCGAAATTTTTGCTTGTGGTTCTTGTGATTTTTGCGGTTCGCCCTCGTTTTTCCCGGGAGCATTTTTTGCAGAAACTAGAGTATGAACATTGCCTCGCCTAATAAAAGTTACATCCTCTGATTTTTTCTGCTCCATGACTTAAGTATAAACTGGAAAGTTTGACATAGCACGAAACTTCATGTCAGACTTAAATTAGCTTCAGTCTGATGAATCTTAAAAACGGCTTTATTCATTTAGGCATAATTGCGGTTTTTGTCGTTGGCCTGGCCGTCTTTGCCTCTGTAAAAATATTCGCAGACAGTGCTGCCCCTCAAAGAGTTCTCGAAAACGTCAACCAAGCTCGCTGTCAAATCCGCGCCAACACCCCTGCCTGTATGGATTCCGACAACGATGGCTGGTCTGACGCAACGGAGAGGTATCTGATAACAGACCCTAATGCTGCCTGCCCGGGGGACGCAAATCACAGCGCCTGGCCGCCGGATATAAATAATGACAGACAAATTACCGAAGCGGATGGTGATTTGTTTAAGAATGAGAATTTATTTAATTCTAAAGCCGGCGATCCAAACTTTAATCGTAGGTTCGATCTCAACCAAGATCACAGGATAAACCTCTCTGATGTATTGAAGTTTAATCGCTATCTAGAACAGACCTGTACTGCTCCCGAATCAAACCCTACCACAACTCCGAATCCGACTCCAGATACCGATCAGCCGACGACGCCACCAATTACTAACGATATCTTCACTACACAGTAAACAATTCAGTAAATAAGCCCTCGAGAGATTTTTGAGTTATAATTTCACAAATGTTCGATGACAAGCTAAATTATTTTGTCCAAAAACTTCAGGAGAAAAAACTTGACGGGTTTATCGTCACCAACCACTTTAATATCTTCTACCTTTGCGGCTTTAAGGGTATTTCCCCGACAGAGCGTGAATCTATTCTCATCTTTAATCCCAAACCGACTCTGATCACCGCCAAACTTTATCAGGCAGAAGCTCAAAAATTGGCATCAATGCTGAAAATCAAAATTGCTGCCGAAAGAAACCAAATTATCGAATTCATAAAATCCCTACTTAAAAAATCAAAAAGGGCAGGTTTTGAGGAGGACGACCTGAAAGTCGCCGAGCTTGCCGAATTTGAAAAAATGTTACCCAAAGTAAAGTTTGTAGCATGCAGAAATTTTGTTGAGGATTTAAGGATTATCAAAAGCGACGAGGAGATTAAAAGGATGGAAAAAGCCCAAATAATTTCCCAAAAAGCGTTTGGCAAGCTCGTCAAAACAATC
>CAZLVB010000007.1:15799-34373 GCA_964562855.1 uncultured Gammaproteobacteria bacterium
CAAACAGCGCACTTCCCCATTACTTTACAGGCAGAGAGAAAGTCAAAAAAGGTGAAGTGTTGCTTTTGGATTTTGGCGCAAAATTCCAAAATTATTGTGCTGATATGACCAGAACAATTTTTATCGGAAAACCTAAAACAGAACAGGCCAACATTTATCATCATGTCGAAAAAGCCCAAAGAGAGGCCATACGATCAATCACCGCCGGAATCACAGCACACGACGCCTATTTTTCGGCCCATACTGTTTTCAAAAACCGAAATCTTCATGATTATTTCCTGCACAGCCTGGGCCACGGCATCGGTCTGGAGGTTCATGAAAGGCCTCACATCAGACCAACACCAAGTCCGGCGGCAGACATAGAATCGGCCGATGAGATATTGGCAGAAGGCATGGTCTTTTCCGTTGAACCCGGCCTCTACTTCCCTGCATGGGGCGGCATCAGAATCGAAGATTTGGTGGTTATTAAAAACGGCAAAGCCAGGGTTTTAGGTAAATTGCAAGAAAATATAACTGTGATAGAAAGATGAAAAGAATAGTTCTATTTGTAATTCTGATAACATTGGCAATCGTTGCGGCAGTAGTATTGGAAATTTCCAGAAGATCAAATACCAATCAAAATGGCTGGCAGATATTCGTCAGCAAAGAGCTTAACTTTTCCGTCAATCACCCAAAAAACTGGAGTCCACATCGCCAAACCGGCAATGTCTCTTTTGAAGCCGAAAAAGACAAAGGTGATCCTTTTGCTCCGTACGTGCGAGTAACTAAAAACCTTTCCGGTCCGGATATTGACGCTGTTGGAACTTTTAACAAAATTTACGAGGCGTCAAATGGGTCGAAAATCGAAAACACAACCATATCGCCGATAGCAGATGTCAACCTCACTAAAGTTGAAAACCTGCAAATTGACGGCGCCAAAGCAGCAAAAATACTCGAGGAAAGCAAAATGCCGGGCCCTTTTTATGCCCAAAGAATTTATGTCTTAAAAGACGACATCGTTTGGGTCATCTCAAACGTTGCTCCAACAAAAGAACAATTAGACGCCTCACAACTAACGTTTGACAAAGCTATCTCCTCC
This sequence comes from uncultured Gammaproteobacteria bacterium, assembly GCA_964562855.1. Taxonomy (GTDB): domain Bacteria; phylum Patescibacteriota; class Microgenomatia; order Curtissbacterales; family GWA2-41-24; genus 2-12-FULL-41-17. The sequence continues at coordinate 16,878 of CAZLVB010000007.1, forward strand.
TTCAAATTTTTACGTTAGTAGTCCTTTGGACTATTGATCGCCTCTTGCCGCTTGCCCCGTAAGAAGTCCGTAAGTAAAACTCCTCATTGACATCACAATCTAACCAATAGATTCGATGCGCCAGTTATGTCCTTCGAACTATACTTCTCTCGGGGCTTGAGGCCTGGCCTCTGCTACAAAAATTTTCCTGCCGCCGACATCGCTACCGTTCAGTTTTGTAATTGCGCTCTTTGCATCCTCTTCTTTAGACATCTCCACAAAACCAAATCCGCGGGATCTTCCCGTCATTTTATCGGTTACAATATTTGCTTCAACTACTTCCCCGACCGCAGCAAACAGTTGCTTAAGCTCGTCCGAAGTCGTTGTAAATGGTAGGCTTCCAACAAATAATTTAGTTGCCATTATTTTTCAGCACGATTTGCTTCTATCACTCTCCTTTCTTAAATACTTAAATATAGTCTTTTTGAAAACATTAACTGGTGATTGTGGAATTAACTTTTAAGACCATAGCCTATTGAAGAAGACTCTAGAATTTCTTTAACTTTCCTCGATAACGTGTCTAAGTCTGTTTCCGCCTTTACCAGGTAACCGCTTACTCCCAGCGCAATTGCTTGTGAGACTTCATTGGCATCTTCAACGTTGGTGAGAATTAAGACCGGGATGTCCTCGCAGGCGGGATCCTCCTTGAGCTGGCGCAGAATTGTCATACCCCCCACCTTGGGCATTAGAATATCCAGAAGAACAACATCGGGCTTCTCGTTTTGGATTTTGGAAAACGCGGTCGCATCATCAACAATTTCACACGAATGCCCGTCTTCCTCCAACCGCTTTTTATAATTCTCAGCGACTTTTAAATCGTCCTCCACTATTATTACCTTAGACATAGGATTAATCCCCAGTCTATATCAGAGGAGCGCTCTTGGCACGACGAAGTGCGCCAAAGCGAACTGCTGATATAATTGTTGGCAACTTTTAAATCATCCTCAACAATAAATATTTTGGCCATTTACGGTGCGGGAGGAGTTGTTTCTTCAAGAGTTCTGTTAACTCTGGAAAGGATGGTGTTTGGCGTGGTTTCACTCTTTAAAAGATAGCCGTAAGCTCCGTATTCCAATCCCTTCGCAATGCTTTCGTTTTCAGCGACATTTGTCAAGAGTAATACCGGAATATCAGAAGTTACGGGATCATTTTTGATTTCCCTCAAAATATCAAGCCCGTTCACTTGGGGCATTAATATATCAAGAAGAATTAAGTTGGGCTTTTTGGCCCGAATTTCCGCGGCCGCGTTCACGTCACCAACAATATCCACCTCGTGACCTCCCGCCTCCAAATTTTGCTTGTAAATTTGAGCAAGCGTTAAGTCGTCCTCGACAACAAAAATTTTAGCCATTTACAATTAATATTGTATCAAATTTCAACCATGGGCGACTTTAGTTGTCGAAAATCTACTGGCACTAACGTTCATCTTACCCTGATCTTTTTTTAAATTTTGCGCCAAAAGCACCGTAAAGTAAAAAGTAGTTCCCATATTTTCCCCTTCGGATTTGTACCAAATCTTGCCTCCAGAAGCTTCAACTATGCCTTTAGTTATAAAAAGTCCAAGTCCCGAACTTTTAACATTCGTTGCCAATTTCCCCCGCTCCAGTTGTCCAAATCGCAAAAATAACTTTTCTCCCTCTTCCTCGCTTATACCGATACCTGTGTCTGAGACACTAACCACAATATCGGCAGGATCACCATTTACTGTTTCGACATCAGCACTAACTATTATTTCCCCATGTTGAGTATACTTGATTGCATTTGAAACAAGATTGTTAAGAACCTGCTTAATCCTCACTTTGTCAAAATAGGCGCGAGGCAAATTTTTCCCCACTTTTGACACCAGGGAAAGCCCTTTTGCGGAAGCCATCACTTTAAAACTCTCCACTCTTTCAACAATTGCCTCGGCAATGTCTCCCTCGTCTAATACGACGTCGAACTTTCCTGCTTCCATTTTGGAAACATCCAAAAGATCATTGACAAGCTCAAGCATCGTGTTTGCGGTCGAATCAACGGTTTTTAAATAATTGACAATTTGTTCCTTTGGGGTTTTGGTCAATTCTTCTTGCAAAAGTTCCGTTGTCGACTTAATGGAAGTTAAAGGTGCGCGTAATTCGTGAACCATCATTGAGGTAAAATCTGCCCTCAGTTTCTCCAAAGCTTTTGCGTCAGTGATATCATGAAACAAAACAACGATGCCGCCCACCGCATGTTTCTTTTTGTCAACAACTTTAGAAGCGGTAACCTGCAAGGTCTTTTCCCCAACGCTAATTTCCGATACAAGCGTATTCCCGTCTTTTTCAAATGCTTCCTCCATTTTTGTTCTTAAATCAAACTTCCCCGACAAAGAATTGACAATATCAAAAAGAGACGGATTATCAACCGTGCCCAAAAGTTGAGTCAACCGCCGGTTAACCAAAACCAGCCGAAAATTTTTATCCACCATTAAAAGCCCATCCGCAAGAGAAGCAACGGCCTGCGAAAGTCGGCTTTTCTCATTTTCTAAAACTTCATGCAGTTTGGAAACCGCCCCAGAAGCCAATTGGGCAATCCTGTACAAAACCTCGGTATTTTCATCGTTATATAAATTGCCAACTGTTGACGAAACATTAATGATGCCAATAATTTCTCCGGAGATAAAGATCGGTAAATTAAAAAATGATCTGACCGGCTGCTTGTTTTCATCATCAATAACATTTCCCGAAACGGCCTTTTCAACATCAGTCTTATAAACCGGCTTCGATTGCATTTCAGAAAAAGCTAAGGTCATGACGTTTTCGACTTGGTTTACAAAACTTGCGCCAACCGGCTCGTTGATATTTATAGAAAACAAGATCTTTTCTCTTTTTTTATCTAAAATCATATTGGCAACAGTCGAGTAAGGCAAAAGCCTCCCCAAAGAACCGCTAATGATTTCCACAATTTTGACAGCATCCAAAGAATAACCAATGCGATCTCCGATTTCTTTGAGAACCGTTGCCTCATAAGCTTTGCGCAAAAGCTCACCTTCACGTTTTCGGGAAACGGAAAGCACGTTTTGCAATTTAGCACGCATCACAAGATAGACCAAAATCACAGACAGAATGGTAGATATGGCTATCGATATAGGGAAAAATAGAGAATCCATAAATTTATTATTTTCTACTGCGGCCGCTTAACATTGGGGTATTTCTCAAGCAATGCCGAAAGAGTCATTTGGGCGATTTGGCCGGACAACTCCATAAATTTATTGGCAAGATCGCTAAGCGCCTTTTGAGGATCTCCACTGATCGCCTGAATTGTACCGTCATCACCAACTGTCAGTGCGCTAACCTGTCTTGCTTTCAAAAGCACCAAATTCGGACCAAGCATTAGCATCTGCTTTTTAACAAGATCGCTCATTAAAGCTTGATAATCTGACTGGTCTGACAAAAAAGATCACCTCCCTAAATCTAACACCCGTACATTCCAAGTTTATATTCGCTAGCAGAACGCAGTCAAGTTTGAGTCACCTTTCAGTCCTCGCAAGTTCAGATTGTCACACTTGGATCTACTTTCGCCCTATTGCACAAGGTAAAAATTGGGTGTAAAAAACAACTAGCTTGTTTACACTGCTTGCCCTGAGTTACTTTGAAGGGAGTTAATCGAAGTGTCAACTGTTAAATGCTTGCCCTGAGTTTACGAAGGGTTAATTGTCAGATAATGTGTCTCATGTAAAATACCTAAAAAAACTGGCATCAATTCACCCCCACCTTCTAACCATTAGAACAAAATCCTCCTTTGGCAAAACATTTAAAAAGCTTCTAAAATCAAAAAAGGCTGAGTTTGTCCTTATTGAAAAACCTAAAATTGAGCAGATGTCAGCCGTCTTACTGTTAAAAATTTTCGGTAAGAAATTTTTCTGGATTCAAACGTTTGACAACCCCCCGCCTCCTAACTTCGCCACAAAATTGCTTATATCTCAGGCAGATAAAATTGTGATCAAAGAGTTAAAGCTTGCCAAAAAACTGATAAACTTTGGGGTAGATAAATCAAAAATCAAGCTTATTAAAAATTAACCTTGGTCTTCCGAAAGAACCACCCAAGGCCTCAAGTCACGCTTTTGGATAGAAGGCGGAATTATGAATTTACTAACTGATTTAATAAACATTAAAGTCACATAATTTATTTTTTCCCGATCCAGCCAGAATGTCTTTGAAAGAGACAATGATTGGGCGTATTTTCTCTTAATTTGGTCGATTTCTTCTTTTCTCGGATGGTCAAAGTAAATTACTCTATCCACCATAAATTGGCCGACAATTTTCTCTCCGGGGATTTTAACCAAAACGGTATCCCCTGCGGAAACCTTGATAAACGGCGGAATTTTTATCGCCGAAAATCTGCCCTCAATTTTACGTTTGCCACTAAAGATCTTCCCCACATCCTCCACTTTGAAAATCGCCAAGTGTTTTGCCATTGTTGGCGACTATTGTCAAATGCTTGTCCCGCTAAGTCAAGTCTTACTTGATAAAGCGGGGTCAAATGTCTAAATTGCACTTGTTGCGTCGAAATCTAATTTCCCTTACACTAATTTCGATGCCCGATTACAACTATCCAAATCAGGTTCGCCAACAACCCCAACCTTACCCGTCGCAACATATGGGTATCCAGCCACCTAAGGCGCCGATAACCCAACCTCCGGCAGCTGTTTTGCCGGAAGAAAATAACAATAAAAAGATCATTGCCGTCACGGTTTCTGCAGTCTTAATAGTAGTAGTCATAGGTGCTGCATTTTTTATAACCAGAAGAGAAAACAAAAGCGAAGGTGATTTTCAAGCCGGCCAAACAACCCAGTTGGCAAACAGCCAAAGCGGCAATTTTAACCTCAACTCCCCGCAATCTTCACCGATTCCTGCACCTCTCCAGAATCCTGATAATTTTTACACCAGTACCCAGTTCGGAATTTCCTTAACAGGTCCCGAAAATTGGGAAAAAATTGAAGGTTTCGCTGGCAGTATAGTCACCTTCAGGTCTGCAGAAATCGAAATTGGCGACAACAATGTCGAACTGGCACCAAATCTTAATTTGGTTGTAGACACCGCCCTCACAACCAATAGCCTCGACGCTTACGCAAAACAGGCCAATGCCCAAAGGGCCCTCTCTCTGCAAAACTACAATTTGCTTGGAAGCGCCAAAGAAACCTTAGGCGGCCAAATTGCACAAATCGACGATTTCACCTCAACTTTCGGTTCTATCGATTTAAGACAGCGCCAAGTTTATACAATTAAAGGTGATGGCGCTTATTTATTCACATTCACCGCTACCAATAACAGCTGGGATAAATTACTGCCTACTTTTGACAATGTTCGCAATTCCTTCTCATTCAACGGTATAGTTTCCGGCGCCAGAACCGGCTTTTGATTTTTCTTTATCTGGAATGAAAATTCACAAATCGAGGCTTTTGAGGTAATCGCGGAATTCGCCGGTGACATCCTTATTTAAAAGGCCGTGATCAACTACTGTTTTTAAATATCCGACTTTACTGCCGCAATCGTAATATTTGGCATTTTTGATCTGGATTGCATGAACCTTTTTGCCGTCTTTCATCATATTGTTAACTCCGTCGACATAGTAAAGTTCCTGCCCCTTATCGATAGTCTCCGGTATCGCCCGCTCTAGCGCTTCAAAAATATCGGGCGTAAACAAAAACCCAGAAACAACCGCCATGTCAGACGGCGCTTTCCCCGGTCCCGGTTTTTCGATAAACTTATCAACCTCAATAACCCCGTCTTCAACTTTTGCTCCACCCACATAGCCGTATTTTTTGGTGTCTTCAGGGTCTGTGGTCCTTATTGCCGAAAGAATAGAGGTGCCATATTTTTCATATGCAGCAATCATCTGTTTTGTCCTTGAAGGGGAAGCCGAAATAAAATCGTCTCCCCAAAGCATCACCACCGGTTCATCGCCGACGATTTCGCGCGCCACCAAAAGAGCGTGGCCGTTGCCAAGCGCCTCTTTTTGACGAACGTAGACAAAATTTGCTAAGTTTGAAATCTTTTTTACTTCCGCCAGAAGCTCTGTTTTGCCGTCTTTTTCCAACCTTGCTTCAAGTTCAAAATGTTTATCGAAGTGGTCTTCAATCGCCCTTTTGTGCCAGCCGGTGACAATTATTACCTGCTCAATGCCCGCTTCAACAGCCTCCTCAACAACATACTGGATGATGGGTTTGTCGACAATCGGCAGCATCTCTTTAGGCTGAGCCTTTGTTGCCGGCAAAAAACGTGTTCCAAATCCAGCGGCCGGAATTACAACTTTCCTGACTTTCTTCATCTGATTACCTCCATCCGCGGGCTTGCCCCGCACAAACGCCACTTCGAGTCGAGGACGTAGCCCTCGCGAGAAGAAAGTTCTGTGCGGGGTATCACCACCTTGCGAACTTTCTTAGTCATAGTTGTACCCCCAACCACGGACTTGCCCCGCATAATCGACACCTTGAGACAAAAGTGTAAGCTTTGCGAAAAGAGAGATCTGTGCAGGGAATTACAACCTTGTAAACTTTTTTCATCTTAATCTTTAAGTAAGGATTCTACACCCCATTTTAACAGGTTGCAATGGCACTTAATGACTTGTCACATTCTTGCAAACTGAACGTGACTTGCCCAAAAAAGACCTTCGTGATACGATACTCACCATGTCATTTAACCCGCTAACGTACATAAAAGAGTCAAAGGCAGAGCTTGAAAAAGTAGTCTGGCCATCGCGTACGCAAACCATCAAACTGACTATAATGGTCATTTTGGTTTCAATTATTGTCGGCGCATATATTGCCGGACTGGACGCGATCTTTGCCAAAATAGCGGAGGTGTTGATTAAGTGACAGACCAAAACCAAACATCAAACAGCCAGCAAGCAAGCGAGCCAATGAGCCAGTCAGTCAGTGATTCTGTGAATCAGAAAGCCGATAATTCAGACTCACCGACTCACCGAAACACCGATTCCCGTGATACGTCGCCGTCCCCTGATAATCAACCCGCTGCACCCGACCAAGCCAAAACTGCTACTCAATCCGATCCTCAAGAATCCGGGGAAGAGCCCGCACCCGCCTCCTCCACAATCACTATCAATCCAAAAACTGATATTAAAGGTGCCCACTGGTACGTAGTCCATACTTATTCAGGTCATGAAGCAAAAGTAGCAGCCACCCTAAAACAAAGGGTCGAATCGCAAAAACTGCAGGATAAAATTCTGGAAATTATGGTCCCAACCCAAGAAAAAATAGAAATTAAAGAAGGCAAAAAAAATAAAGTCCGCGAAAAAATTTTCCCCGGTTACCTTCTTATTAAAATGGTTTTGGACGATAACACTTGGCTCGCCGTCAGGACTACACCGGGTATAACCAGCTTTGTAGGCACTTCCAATAAGCCGACCCCGCTTCCTCCTGCCGAAGTTTCCACTATCCAAAAGTTCATGAAGATGGAGGCGCCGAAATTCAAAACTACCTTTTCTGTAGGTGAAGCGATCAAAATTGTCGACGGGCCGTTTAGCGAATTTTTGGGCTCGATTTCCGAAATAGACGAGGAAAAAGGCAAGCTCAAAGTCCTGGTATCAATTTTCGGCCGAGAAACTCCGGTCGAGCTGGATTTTCTACAGGTGGCGAAGCTATGAAAAAATCCTGCGAAGACCCAGAGTGTAATCGAAGGGTCGAGCTGGACTTCCTTCAGGTTGCTAAGCTTTAAAAAAACACTTATGAAGGTACCTATATTTGGTCACGAAAGAGAACCCGAAGAAGATATACTTGACCAATTCCTAAGAATTATGGCAGAAAAAAAAGAGGCGGCTAATGCAAAATTCGCCTCACATTTCGGCCATTTGGATCAAGACACGTTAACTCGAGTGATGAAAGTCGTCAGGGTGGCAATGTTTACCGGCGATAGAGACGGACTCCAGCAACTTCTTTCAGAAAAACAAATAATTGTACCCGGTGATAATGAAATTTCCAGAGAACAATTAGAGCTTTTATATAGCACCTATGCTTTTAATAGACCACATTGGGATAGATTGATAGATTCATCCCAGTCCTAGAATCTGTGTTAAACTGATCCTCGTGCCCAAAATTCACCCCCTTCCCCTCTTGATATTTTTAATTTTCTCTATAGTTTTAATCGCAATTGCGACTTTATTTAAAAAAGAACCCATACCTCTTGAAAATTTTTATCAGGGATCCAAAAATATCCTGTTTAATAAGGAAAATAACGATAGTGAAATCGCTCAACTGATAACAGAAACGGCTAATAAACAGCAGGGCCGTTGGGCAGTTTATGTCAAAGATATAAACCGCCAGAAAACTTACGAATATAAATCAACTGATATATTTTCCTCTGCCAGCCTCTACAAGCTTGCCGTCATGTACAAAACCTACGACGAGCTGGAAAACGGCGAACTGCAAAAAAACTCAAGTGTCTCCGGCAACAAGGCTAGCCTAGATACCAGTTTACAAGGTCTTCAGAACAAAGAGGCAGACAATCAGGATACAGAAACAATCTCTTTTAATGTGCAAGAGGCTCTAAGGCTGATGATTACCGTCTCCGATAACTACTCCGCTCTTCTTTTATCCGATCATCTTGGATGGACTAATATTGACCAGTTGATGGAAAATGAAGGTTTTGGTGATATCAATCTAGTCGGCCAGGATTCTCCGACGGTTTCAGCAAAATCTGTCGGTGATTTACTCGAAAGAATTTACTCAAATAAAGCCATAAGCCCCACGGCTTCCGAGGAAATGAGACAACTTCTTTTTGCCCAGAAAATTAACGACCGCATCCCCAAATATTTGCCGGTAGAAGTCAAAGTCGGCCATAAAACGGGGGAACTGGACCAAATTCGTCATGATGCCGGAATAATTTTGGGCAAAAACTCAAACTACATCTTTGTCTTTCTGACAGAAACGCAAAAACCCCTAGACGCCGCCGAAACCATCGCCTCGCTCTCAAAACAAATCTTTGACGAGTTGGAAAAATAAGACCATTTATCGTATACTCACTAGTCAGTTGCTTAACGACTAATGACTAAAGACTAACGCTCTAGAATATTTGCGTTAGACGTTAGTCGTTTTGCTTTAGTCAATTAGTTAACCATGGCAAAGAAGATTAAAACTTTCATCAAGCTCAATATTTCAGCCGGCGAAGCCACAGCCGCTCCACCGGTTGGTCCGGCACTGGGACAGCACGGCTTACCAATCATGGATTTTGTCAAAGCTTTCAACGAGAAAACAGCCGACCAAAAAGGCACAATTTTGCCTGCGGTTATCACCGTTTATGAAGACCGTACCTTTTCCTTTATTGTCAAAAAACCGCCGGCTGCCGAACTGATCAAAAAAGCCGCCGGAATCGAAAAAGGCACAGGCACTGCCGGAAAACTTACTGTCGCTAAATTAACAAGCGATCAGGTTAAAAAAATCGCCGAAGAAAAAATGCCCGATCTAAACGTGACGGATATTGAAGCAGCGGCCAAAATAGTGGCCGGAACAGCCCGTTCGATGGGCGTTGAAGTGAGCGATTAATGAAAATTCAAAATATCTCAAAATCCGTAAGGATTTTGAAAAGGGAAAATGCGACTGCGTATGAAGTTTTGAGTAATCAAAACGAAATGAAGAAGGAGCCATTTTGACGTGGGTACTACAAGAATTAAGGTAATCGATTTATCAAGCGACAAAAAGCAGATTAAAACCTCCCGCAAACATGCCGAAAAATTAACAGGGGTTGCGAAGTTAAAGGGTACAAAAAGTGCGGAAAGTACGAAAGGTACCAAAGGAATAGAAGAAGCGCCAAAAGAAGTAGCGAAAGATAAACAAGTACCTACACAGGAATCTCCCCCGCCAGACCAAGCTCCTCAACCTTCCCCGGCCGACCAAACCTCTCGTACCTCTCGTACTTCTCGTACCTCTACCCACCACCATCATCTCGGAAAAAAATACAACCAATCAATGCAGTTGATTGACAAAACAAAACTCTATCCGCCACAAGAAGCTTTGGAACTTTTAGCCAAAACTTCGTATGTAAAATTTGATCCGACAGTCGAACTGCATCTTAATGTCGCCGACAAAAAAATCAAAGGGAAAGTTAATCTACCCCACCCACCTGTCAACACCAAAAAGAAAGAGAAGAAAATACTGGTCTTTACAGATAAGCCACAAACGACAAACGATAAACAAATAATTTTCGGGAACGAAAAAACAATCGATGAAATCGCGACAGGCAAACTTAAACCAAACCGTGATTTTGACGCCGTATTTTCGACCCCAAAATTTATGCCGCTTTTGGCCAAAGTCGCCAAAATTTTAGGCCCGGCAGGTCTTATGCCTAACCCCAAAAACGGCACAGTGATAGAAGATATTTCATCTGCCCTAAAAAATACATCAGATGAAAGTCACGAATACAAAACGGATCCGACAGCTCCGATCATCCACACAACTCTGGGAAAACTTTCCTCAAAATCAAAAGACTTGGAAGAGAACCTCAAAACCTTAATTTTTGCAATTGGTCCGACCAAAATCAAAAAGGCAACCATCACCTCAACAATGGGGCCGGGAATAAAACTGGACATCTCCTCAATCGCCAAATAATAACCTTTCATACATCCCGTACTTCTCGTACCCTTCGTACTTTTCTTACGGGGCTTGACAAGGTTAGTCCCATTTTGATAACTTTCCCCTACTCAAATCTTAGCCTGTTCCCACAATTAAAAACTTAGTGTTTTGACGTGGTGCAGATTTGGATGTAGAAGGGCCTTTGGCCCCGGAGGGGGGTGAAAACAAAAAAATGATTGATGACACAAACGTTATGGAACCAAACGACAACGGAGACGAAGAAGAAAAGGACGAGGAAGAGGAAAAAGAAGAGAGTTCAGAGTAGTCCTTTGGACTCAAGTAGTCCTTTGGACTAAAAAAGCCTCAATAAATCCAGCCGTATAGGTTGTGAATTTTGAGGCTTTTTTAATGGTTTGTTTAAAATTCTTGACCCTTGACTCCTCTCATAAGTCTCTTGTAAACTTCTCTCTAATCCAAAGACCGCGGGGACCTGAGCGAAATCGAAGGTTTAATAATCCTGCGCAGGACTTGCTAGATACTAGATACAAAATACTAGATACTACAATATACGTCTTTGGGACGTATTTTTTTTGAGAAAAAATGAAAGAACAACCGAAAACAAAAAAATGGGCTAAAAAGGAAACGTTTACCGGCCTTTCCGAAAAAATCAAAAAGGCCAAAAGTATCGCGTTTGCCGACTATCACGGTTTGGCTGCCAATCAGCTTAATCAACTGCGCACAAAAATTAAAGAAGCCGGTGGTGAATTTATCGTCGCCAAAAACACACTGCTTTCACGAGCCCTCGGATCTGCCCACTACTCACTACCTACTACCAACCTAACCGGCCCTTCAGCCGCCATTTTTTCTTATGAGGACGAAATTGCCCCAATTAAAACATCGGCAGAATCTTTTAAAACCCAAGGGGCAGGCCAGTTTAAATTCGGCTTCCTGGGATCTGATCTTCTTGACTCCTCATCTTTAGAAGGCTTGGCCAAAATCCCATCCCCTGAAGTCCTCTATGCAAAGGTTGTAGGCACCCTGAACTCACCCATTTATGGCGTAGTTTCAGTACTTGGAGCAAACATCAGAAACTTGATTTCGGTCTTAGACCAAAGGTCGCAGAAGCCGACTTAATTTTAAATTTATGATTTTAAATTTTCATTGAATATTTAATTCTTAAATTTGATGAGAAAATATTTTGAGAAAATATTTTGAAAAATTGATTAAAAACTAAAAATTGAAAATTATAAATTCTTAAAGGGGGTGACAAGAAAAAATGACAGATGACGATAAAGATCAAAAAGTAACAGAGGAACCAAAGGAGCCAAAAGAGACAAAGGCAGAAAAACCCTCTGAACCCTCTGGTCCATCTGAAACATCTGGCTCTTTCGTTAAGGTCAGCAAAAAACTCGAGGGCATCATTTCAGAAATCGAAAAGCTTTCGGTTCTGGAACTATCTGAACTTGTAAAAGCACTTGAAACAAAATTTGGTGTTACAGCGGCTGCTCCCATCACAACCGCAGCTGGCGCAGCAGCAACGACCGGCGGTGAAGAAGATGCTAGTGAGCAGACAACTTTCAACGTAATTCTGGCAGACGGCGGTGCGAATAAAATTTCCGTAATCAAAGCAGTACGCGAAATTGTCCCGACATTAGGGCTAAAAGAAGCAAAAGACTTGGTAGACGCCGCACCAAAACAGGTACTCGAAGGGGCAAATAAAGAAGCTGCGAATGAAGCAAAACAAAAATTGGAAGCAGCTGGCGCGAAAGTAGAACTAAAGTAAGTTTTGCTTAATTCTTGCAGCTTCTTTGCGAGAACTGAGCAAACTATGTTGATCGATGTCACATAGTACTCCGTTCTCTAAAAGAAACAGCAAACGAGGCTAAAACCAAACTCGAGGCCGCGGGTGCTAAAGTTGAGTTGAAATAAATAAAAACGGCTAATTGTTTGGATAATCAAACCTTAGTCGTTTTTGCTGTTTCCTTACCGTGTTGAATCTGAATAACTTGTTGAGGAAGCTTCTATTGCTTCTAAAAGGTTGAGGCTCGGGTGAAGAAGACCTTCACTCGAGTTGGAAAAACCACCGATACCGTAGCTTCCTCCCATAATTGGCTCGCCGTATTGATCATATGACCAGATAGTTTCATCTCTATCGACGTCAACCACTTTTTTTATACGTGTGTCATGATAGGTCGTCCATCGATAACTGCTGTAATCTCGCAGAGTCTTATATGGAAAGTGTATAGTATTCCCTTCAGTTTCTCTTAAAAAAGCAAGGACTCTCTGACCTCGAGGATTTACCACAAAATTAAAATCTTTAAGTACAAAAGTCCAATGAAGGAATCTGGGTCGGCCACTCATTTCGTCTATAACATGCCTCTCTTGAATTTGTACTTCCACTTCACTCCCAATTACCTTTGCCAATTTATGAAATTCTTCATCAGTAATCACTGCATTCGTTTTTATAACTGCCTGAATCGCCTTCTGGCGTTCATATTCTGAAAATCTTTTCTCTTGCTCAGTCATTTATGGTAGTTGCTGTGGTATGACGCCAGGAATAATGTTTAAAGTATGTTGCTCCCCTTTTATATTCGTGGGTGGGTTCTACTCCTGGATCAAAGTCTTTTCTTTTTGCATCCGGATGGCTTACTTGAATGACCTCTATATTTGGAGCGCCTAAATTTCTTGCGACTTCAAGATAAGGCATAATTTCATCAGGATTATCATCAAATACTCTGATTTGTCTTCCGCTAATCCCCGGAAGCATTTTCATAATCGTAATTAATGCTTCTGCTTTGACATCGTTTGAATAAACTACTAAATCGACAACTCCTCCGGTTATTGACCCCACGCGCATTATTCCGCTCGAATGCAATTTGTATACTTGCCCTAAGGGACCTTCAATTTTCCCTCTGGTTGCGATAATCCGAATATCAGATTTTCCTAAAGAAGATAGAACATCTTGGACAAAATCACTATAAACAAAATCAGCAACAGGATTCTCTTCAAAAATTGATTGAATTGTCGAATTTACGGCAAAGACTCTTAATACCGATTCTCCATATTCTGCTGTTTGACCACTAATCAACTCGCGCCACTTTAATAATTCGGCCCAAGCTTCTTCTTCAGGTTTTTCTTTAATTTGTGCTTCCCGTAAAGCATCGGCGTAACGGCTTAATAGAATCAGATTTAGCCTTGGTGTATATCTTGGTTCTTTTTCTGCAACTTGAGGTATTAGTATTTTTGATAATTCATATATTTCTTTTGCCCTCTGAGCAGTGATGTGTATACCTTGTTCACGAAGAACTTCATTTTCTTCAAGCAGTTGATATTCCCTTGCATGCCAACTTGTTGCTGAAAAGAAACAGTCATCAAAATCAAAAATATTTACTGAGCCATATGTTGGCTGTTGCAAGAATGAAAGAGTTCTGACTTCGAGTAGCATCCTGCCGCCATGTATTTTTGCCCACTGGCTTTCCTTAACTGAATTTAAGAGTTGTCTATGTACCCCTTTTAACTCAAGTTCTCTTCTAATTTCGTCTTGTGAAATGCTAGTTAGTGATAGTTCTCTGGGGATACCTTGTTCGATATGTGGCAATTGGGATAGTTGTGGGTTAGTTTCTACCATTTTCGCGACCAGAATATAGCACTTTTGTGGCACAAAAACAAATAAAGCTAAAAAAAGTTAGAAACAGGTTGAGCAAAAGTAGAGTTGATGTAGACTCTTAAGCGGCGACTTGCGACTCTTTTTGTGTATTTGATGTGGCCGCTTGTAAATCTGCACCCAGAAGCCAATTGTAAGCATCAAGTGAACTTTGTAAATAAGTTTTTCTTGAATTAAGCGCGCTCTTCACACCATCTTGTGGACCGATATAGCCCAGATAGCCCGCTTTTTCAAATTCCTGTTGCACCTGCTCCCAAGTTTTACCAAGTTCATTATCTATCCTTTCAAGTTCCTTATAAGTTTTTGCAATTCTTTCATTTATCTGTTCTTCTGTTTGCAATCGACGACTGGCAAATTGTTTTAAAACATCGATCTTTCCCAATGTTTCAGCCAAAATTTGCTGCCTTTCTTCAAAACCTACATGATTGGTCGACGGATCTGCAGCTCGCAGTCGCACAGTATTTACGTTTTCTATAAGACCCTTAACCTCACTAGGAGTACGAAGTTTCGGCTCTACTCGAATAGCAAGATCAACACTAGGTCGAAGTTCTGTTTCAACTACAACCATTAACTTAATTATAGGATCAAAATATTTAAAGAAGTCAAATTCGTACAAGATCGTCAATTTATAGGCCATTTGAAGCCTAGATCAAAATACTCTTTTAAAAAGCTATAATGTGGTTACCGCGACTTGTTGCTAGAAAAACTCATGGATCAAAAGCTGCCCGCTCTTGCCAATTGTCAATTGATCGTCCCGCAAAGTCCAAGGAAGAAAACCTTAGGATTCACACTTATCGAGATACTTGTCGTCATTGGGGTTTTAACTGTAATTTTGGCTATCGTTTTAATAGCTATAAATCCCCTCAGACAATTGGCAGAGACAAGAGATACCGAAAGGCGTTCCGGTGCCAAGGCCATCCTTGACGCGGTTTATCAGCATCTTGCAGAAAATGGCCAATTTCCTCGTGGTATGCCCGGCAGAGGCGGCGGTAAACTGATTGCCTCTGCTTTTGGAACAGGTTCTAACTTTTGTGAGGATTTAATCCCAACGTTCATAGCCCAAATGCCGGTCGACCCCCAAAATGGTAATTTTAATGGCTGCAACGATTTCAATACGAGTTATTTTATAGTGCGTTCCCAAGAAGATAGAATCACGATCCAAGCCTTCGGGGAAATTACAATTAATATTAGTCTTTCAAGATAGTCAGCTTAGCTTCCAAAACATTCTCAAGTGCACATAACATATTGAAATAGTTTATCTTTTAAAAATTAATTGATTTTTTGCTTCATCCATTACTAGTAGACCGGTAAAAACCATCTTTAACCATATTTTTGCACTCTTGACCGCCTCAAAATGCGGTGATATATTTAAGCTCTGAAATGTTTCCCTCAATTTGTAAAATGCTTAACTTCGACACATTAAATCACCATGAAACTACCACTTTAAAGACTACTGACTACAAACTATTAACTATAAACTATTTTCGGAGGTTCCTATGTCTCTAGGCGACGACTGGCCAGATTTGTTAACGGTCAAAGAAGTTGCCAAAATCTTGCGGGTTGCCCCACTAACAATTAAACGATGGGGCAAACGCGGAAAACTTCCTGCCATTCGCATCAATTCCCGCGGCGACCGCCGCTATAAAAAAGAAGCGGTTTTGTGGCTTCTCGGCGCCCAAAAACCCGGTGAAAGCCAATCTACGACTCAATAACACTTCTCTAGAAAGGAGAAACCTTGATAAATGATTAACGTCGCCATTGATGCTGCCAAAAAAGCCGGTGAGCTTGCGCTGAAATATTTTAAAAGTCAGCCAAAAGTCAGTTTCAAAGCAGACAAATCTCCAGTAACCCGCGCCGACATAGAGACAGAAAAGCTAATTCGAAAGATCGTCCATCGCAAATTCCCCAACCACGGCATCATTGGTGAAGAATTGCCCGAAGTAAAATCGAAATCGAAATATACCTGGGTCATAGATCCTATTGACGGAACCCGCGATTTTGTTCGATCTATCCCGTTTTGGGCTACATACATCGCACTGCTTGAAAATCAAAAACCTATAATGGGAATCATCTACCTCCCTGTTTTGGGTGATCTAATCACTGCCCAAAAAAACAGTGGTACGTTTTTAAACGGTAAAAGGGTTCACGTTTCCAAGACAAGAAAACTGGAAGAAGCTTATATCTCCCACGGACAAATAAAAAGGTTCTTAAATATCAATAAAGAAAAACAGCTTATCAAGATTGCAAAAATTGTGAGAGCATCAAGAAGTTATGGTAATTTTGGCTTCAAACTTTTAATAGAGGGGAAAGTCGACGCGGTTCTAGAAGCATATGGTGCATTCCATGATTTCGCAGCAACAAAAATTGTCGCGGAAGAAGCCGGCGGAAAATTCTCGGATTTTTTTGGCACTGATTCGCTAACTTCCGGACACGCCATCTGGTCGAATGGCTTCATTCACTCCCAGGTACTTAAATTACTCAATACGGAATGAGATAGGACTTATAGGTCGAATAAGACTTATACGACGCCCCACTCAACCTTAATTCCTTCTTTCTCGTAAGGTTCAAGTGCGGTTTCAACTATGGCCTTAATTTCTGCAAGTCTTGCCTCAGTTGTAGCCTCTGCCCGCAAAGTCAACTGCGGCTGGGTGTTACTGGCCCGAACTACAGCCCAGCCATCATCAAACTCCAGGCGCACTCCGTCAATTGTCAGCATTTTATACTTGTCTGATTTAAAAGATTTCTTCAACTCCTCAACTATCTCAAACTTCCTGTCATCCGGCGCATACACCCGGGTCTGTGGTGTCGAATAATATTTTGGCAAAGATTCAACCAATTCCTTAAGATTTCTACCGCTCTGTGCAATGTATTCCAAAAGTCTGCACGCTGCATAAATAGCATCGTCAAAACCATACCAATTGTCGGCAAAAAAGATGTGGCCGGATGTTTCGCCGGCAAGCTCTCCTTTTTCTTTTTTAAGTTCCTCCTCTATGTACGAATGGCCAACTCGGGTGAGCACCACTTGGCCCCCATGACCTTCGGTATCATCGGTAGCACTCTTAGAGCACTGCAATTCATAAAGTATTTTAGAATTGGGTTTCTTTTTTAGGATATGTCTTGCGCAAAGAGCTGTCATCTGATCACCTCTAATGATAGTTCCTTCTTCATCAACTGCTCCTAATCTATCGGCATCTCCATCAAATAATAGACCCAGCTGATACTTACCCGGGGGCTTAACCTCGCGAATCAT
>CAZLVB010000008.1:0-31066 GCA_964562855.1 uncultured Gammaproteobacteria bacterium
GCGGGATACGGGAGTCGAACCCGTCTTTTTCGCTTGGAAAGCGAATGTTGAGCCGATCAACTAATCCCGCATATACCACAGATACCGGTGTTCTGCTTCACCCCGCCAAAGGCGGAGCAAGTTGAACTGCATGCGCAGAAAAGCCTTATTATTCTATCAAAAATACCTTAACTATTGTAGATTTTGTTACTTGATTAATGTCCCGGGTCTGTCATATACTCTGATTTCATGAGTAAACCCGAGCCATTACTTGCTGGCTCTATTTTTTTTGGAGAATGATGGAGAGAGACCCGAGTATGCAATCAACACAGGATGGATTTTCAACTCCCAGACAAAGGAGAGTGAACGAGATTACCGACAAAGTCGGTTTAGGTCTGGGTCGGCCAAAAACTACCGAAGAGGTAATGAAAGAAAGACTACTGGATCAACGTTTAGCCGAAGATTCTATTGCTCATATACATCCCGCCCTGGCTGACAAGATTAATTTTTAGGCAGATTGTCTAACAGCGAAACAATATTTTTGTAAGAAACTTTGTACCTATAGGGGTGATACAGGAATGTGGCCGGTGCATCTTCTGTTAAGAATTTCTGAAAATCAGAGTAATATTCTTTACGCAAGTTCTGATCTTGAGTGACTCTTGCGTCTTCCAGTAATTTATCTATTTTTACGTTTTTGTATCTGGTAATGTTTGTTGCTATCTGAGTCGAATGCCAAAGCCCGTACTGGTCGGGGTCGGGGGAAAGTTTATCAACGGCAAGAAGAACCTGAAAATCCCCGGGAACCGTTTGTTCCTTTTTGATATGAGTTTCTACGCCAATTGCTTCCCAATCATTTTTAATTGACTGTGCGACATTTTCGAGTCCCGGACTAAAACTTAATGTCACTTTTTTTTCAAAGCTTTCCAATTTGGAAAATAAGCTTTTGGCCTTACCCGAATTGTACTCATATCTTTTGGTACCGTCGCTATATGCCCAACTATTGGGCGAGATCGGACCGTAGGCAAAAACACCGTCAAAGTCCGATTTATTGATAGCAAAACTCAGCGCTTGTCTTGCGTCTTTTGACGAGAGGAAAGGGTCGTCTGTGTTATAAAAAAGAGTTATAATCTCCAGGTTGTCAACGTGTTTTTCGACAGATAAATTAGACCAATTTTGCAAGTCCTTCGCATTGGTAACTTTTGCACTTTTAACTTCACCTATTTTTAAGGCTTCTTTGGCCTGGTCCTCTGTTTGGTAGAATTTGATGTCTACTTTGGGTAGGTTTTTGTTTTTTGGAACAAGACTAATTTTTTTGACTATATTTTCCTTTTCATCGATATCGACAATTCTGAAATCGCCTGTTCCATAAAAGCTCTTAGTTTTAAACACGGGCCTGTCTAATGCTTGAGGGAAAGACGAGATCGGGTTTGGCAATTTAAACTCCAAGGCCTTATTGTTTAGTGCGGTAATCTGGACACCCGTTATGGCAATAGATATATCTTTGGCGTCGACTGGTGTTTCGTCGTGCCATTTGAGGTTGTCTTTCAAGAAAACCAGATAAGTCTTACCGTCTTCTGAAACTGTCCAGTGTGATGCAAGTTCGGCTTGAGGCTTACCTTCATTATCATTTTTTATCAGTGGCCGGGTTACCAAAGACAAGACGTCCGTGGGCAACGTTTCCACGCTATATGAGCCCACATACCCGATTGAAACAACATTGTGTCTAGAAATTTTGTGCCATATTTGATTTGCACCAAAAGCAACAAGAAGCGATACGCTGATTATTAAGATTAACCAGAATTTGTACCTTTCGAGATAGGCTCCCGCAATATGCCACCAGAATTTAAGCCTGCGTGTCAGAACCTTTGAAGATTGCATGCTACTGACCAACGATAATTTGCAGTAAAGAGAGAATTAAGAACAGGATAGCGAGAATTACGGTGATTGTTACGAAAAGCTTTTCTATGCCTCTTTTAGATCTGTAAAACGATCCCGAGCCTCCAAAAACTGTACTTAATCCAGTTCCTTCCGATTGTATTAGGATCACAATAATCAGACTTAATGATACGATTAGCTGGGCTATGATAAGTGCAAATTTCATTAAAGTATGCTTAAGGCCTGAGCAATTTTTACACTATCGTGATGTAGCGGGTATTTTTCGTCGACAAAATCCCCCTCAACGATTCGATTTTTGTTTTCTGTAAGATTCTGTGTGTCATTTTGGACGTATTTATATCTTAATTTTGACGGAATCTTGGGCCTTTGATTACCATTTACTATTATGGCATCAAAAATATCTGCCTGCAAATGTTTATGAACAGAGACAATGTAATCGGAAACCTTAAAGGTAGGCGTTTCGTATGGCTTATTGGCTATATTAATAATAAAAACCTTCTTGGCTCGGGATTTTTTAAGTGAGGATTTAATTTGGGGGACGATAAGAACAGGCAAGATTGTGCTAAAAAGGTCGCCCGGGCCAACGACTATCATGTTAGCATTGTCTAATGCTTCAATTGTAGGTTTGTAGGCTTTGATGTCGGCAGGGTTTAAGTAAACCTTGTCCAGGGTGTGGTTTCCGTTGTATTTACCCATGTCTATATTTGTTTCGCCAACTACTTTCTTGCCGCTTTTCGTTTGAGCCCAGATATTGACATCGCCCATCGTTGCCGGCAGCACTCGACCACTCGTGGAAATTATTTTGGAAAATTCTTCTAAAGCTTTATAAGTGTCACCCTTATAAATGTCGGAAAGAGCAACAAAAATAAGATTGCCCAATTTTTGGCCGCCCAGATCAGTGTCGGCACCGTATCTTTGGCCAGAGAACCGATAAATGAAAAGTTTTCTTAGGATTGATTCTTCGCTAGAGAGAGCGGCCAGACAATTTACGATATCGCCCGGAGGCGGAATCGAGAAGGCTCTGCGCAATCTGCCTGCGGAGCCGCCATCGTCTGCCATTGAAACTACAGCCGTTAAGTCGAAATTGTATTCTCTTAATCCCTTTAAAACTTGCGCCGTACCGACACCACCCCCCAAGCAAACGACGTTTTTCTTTTTTTCCGGGAGTTCAAGATAATGTTTAAAAAAGCTTAAAAGCACCATGATATATTAACCGCTACAAAGTGCGAGGACAAGTGGATCTTTTTGCAAAATTACTCGAATATAATGTGCAGGAATTTCTGGGATACAGTTATTATTGCGGCAACTAAAAGTATTGTCGGTATTTTGTCAAAATTGGCCGGGGGCAGAATGATGCCGGCAATTGTTGTACCCGGAAAATTGTAAGGATTTATTACAAAACCCGGCAGATAGTTTAGAAGTGCAAAAAATAAGGCTATATTTAGAGCAAACATTACCAGCCCAAAAGTTAAATGGTTAATGGGCAGCAAAACAAGGGAGAAGATCGGATTAATTATTTGCGAAATGACAAAAATGCCACCCACAAGAAGGAGTATGTTTTTGGGATCTTGTCCCAATTTAATTGTGGGCACAAGTGTGTAAGCTACGTATAACGAAGCTGTCGATATGATAATGGATTTGAGGTAATGTCGCATGAGCAGTCTCTGAAATTGGCCTCTATAATTCTGATTTTGTCATTTAGAGAATCTATTTGCAACAGTTATTGTTACGATTCAAGCATTTTTTTGGAGCGAAGATATCTGTGATAGGCAATCGCAAAGCGGTGAGCCTCATCCCTAATTGCCTGAACGAGTTGTCGGGCTGGGCTTTCTTTTGGAAGTGAGATGGGGAAGACTTTGTCTTGTGTGTAGATCTCTTCTAATCTTTTGGCCAACGATATCGTCGTTATATTCAGTTTAAACCTAGCGATTTGTGATAGTGCGCTATTCAGCTGTCCTCTGCCGCCATCAATAATAATTAAATCGGGCAGCGGCCAATCATTTTTAAAGCGCCTAGCAAGTACTTCTTTTAACATTTCATAGTCGTTTGGCTTTTTGACAAATTTAATTTTGAATTTCCGATATGCTGATTTATCCACCGAGCCATTAGTAAATACCACCATCGACCCGGTGGCATGAAGTCCTCCTAAATTAGAAATATCATAACATTCTATCCTTTTGGGAATTTTTAAAAGTTGTAACTTTGCTTTCAAATCTTTAAGGCGCATAAGCGTAAAATCATCCACGAGCGTCGGAGTTTCAATATATTCTTGCGGGACATAAAATTTGGCAAGAACCTTCTGGATGTTTTCTATTTGAATTTTAACTTGTTGAGCTTCCTCGTATTTTTGAAGACGAGAGAGATTTTGCATTTCTTTACTTAAAGTTTTAATAAGGCTGTCTGTTTTGCCTGACAATAATTTTTTTATTTTGCCGATTGTTTTTCTGTATGCATGTTTTGCCGACTCAGACTGATAGGGATAAGGGCATAGTCCCAAATGCACATAAAGACAGGCTTTCGGGGGATTTTTATGATGACAATAAGGAAATATTCTGCGAATAGTTTTTAAAACATCACGAGTTTTGCCGGTAGAGGGAAAAGGGCCCCTCGCAAAACCGCCTTTTTGGACTTCCTGTCTTCTAACCGTTCTGATTAAAGGAATAGTTCCATCTATTTTGATGTATAGAGGGCTTTTGTCATCCTTTGCCTGAACATTAAAAAAAGGTTTATGTTTTTTTATTAACTGGGCCTCTAAAAGCAAAGCCTCAAATTCGTTAAAGACTTTTATGAATTCTATATTGGCAATCTTTTTGACCATGGTGGCAGTTTTTGCACCTAAGTCCTTATGGGTGAAGTATGAGGAGACCCGGTTTTTTATAGAGATTGATTTGCCAACATAAATTACCGTTCCCGTATTATCAGAAAAGATATAGACACCGGGATCTTTGGGAAGTTGATCTATTCCAGCTTTAAGTTTTGATATCACTGCCGGGAATTTTACAGCAAATGATTGGTTTTTGGTACTTTCTTTTGGTGGAGTTTTTTGTAGAGAACTAAGCCCACCGTGATAACAAGAAGTGCCGTGAGGGCACTGATGATAAATAGCTTTGAGGCAATTAAAAAATAAAACGGCAAGATAACTATTGGTTTGGAAATTTGTGCGTCGGCAAAGCTTAAAGTGATAAAGTCTGCTGTTTTTTTAAATGAACTTTTAGTTTGGAAATCATACGAGTACTGCACACTGGAGAACGGAGGTAGAATGCCGACCCTTGTCGTTTGCAAGCCGTCTTTCTGCAAGGCATTACTTTCCAGCGACATAGAGCCGCCAAGAATAGAAGTGTTTCCAGCATTTTTAATCTGGGCGGAAATCTTTACCGGGATTCCGGCAATAATTTTTTCGGGTGAAATTAAAATCAGTTGCGGAGAGCTTGCGATTTGCGGCAGGTCTTGGGCAAATGAAATTATCACATCCTTTTTGTTCAGCCGGGTGGACTTTTTGAACGACCCGGCGGGGTATGGTGTGGTGGAAGATGTGCCTCTTTGGACGAGAGTGATATGGTTAAAATCCATTTTTGCAAAGTAATCTATGCCACCGGAGGTAGATCCCCAAGTCGGGTCAACCTGAATCCAACCCAACTGCTCATCCCAAAACTCCGGCCAAGCATGTAAGAGGTCTCCTTGTGCGGCAAATGACAGAGGTTTGAGCCTTTCGTTTTGACTGTGTGCATAGCCAACTATTTCTCTTGCGGGAATACCTTTGGCGCGGGTAAGAGCAATAAAAAGATCGGTAAACTCCATACAGACCGAATTCTTAGGATCGCTATACGCAGAGAGAGCGCCCTTTCTCTCTAAATTGGGGTCATTGAGGCGTTCTTGACTGTAGGCCAGGTAGCCGGAAACAAAATCGTAAATATCTTTTGGGCTTTTCAGATCTTTTGCTTTGTCTTTAACAAGTGCCGAATCAATTTCCCAGTATCTTTGAGGCTGAGTGTATCTTTTGCGATCTTCAGGAGTCAATTGCGCTACATTCCTAAAGGGCTTGGTAAAAACTTCCACATAGCCCGTAACAACAATATTTTTCTCTTCTCTTGGGTTCAGCCTGTAGAGTGCGAGGAAGTTGCCGTCGCCATCTACTTTCACATTCTGGGGAGCATGATTCATAGAGCTTATGAATATTCTTTGATAGTTATTGTCGGGTGGTAAGGTAATTTCTTTAGTTCTTGCAGTTAAATTGCTGTTTTCCAAATAATAATTAAGAGTAAACTGGAAGACTTGTTTTTCGCCAAGAGATATTGAAATACCAGAATTTAGTAATTGTTCCTTGTCAAATTCGAATATTTGATTTTCGCCACGTCGGCTTGA
Source organism: uncultured Gammaproteobacteria bacterium (assembly GCA_964562855.1). GTDB lineage: Bacteria > Patescibacteriota > Microgenomatia > Curtissbacterales > GWA2-41-24 > 2-12-FULL-41-17. The sequence goes on from CAZLVB010000008.1 coordinate 6,238, forward strand.
TACTTTAGGTGAGGGTACGCTGGCTGCGACTGGTCCGAAGAAACTTGGTGCGGAAACCTGGACGAAATACGTGCCGATATCGGGGTTTTTAGCAATTTTCGGTATTGAGATCTCCCATATTTGACCTGATTTTGTAACTAGTTCTTGTGAACTGTATGACAATTTCCAGTTTAAGGTTTTTCCGAGTCCGATGACTCTCTGATTGAATTTGACATCGATTGTTGTCACATTATTTTCGAAGCTTACATTGGTTACCATCGGGCCTTGAGAATCCTCTGCTTTTACGTTATCGACTTTCGTTGAACCTATTTTTAATTCGAATTTATCTGCATAAAAGTTAGGCGTATTATTCTTGAGTACAATCTCCTGGACGACATTGGTTCGGCCTAATGGCTCTACCTGGTAAGTGACCTTATAATCTGAGATGAATTCACCTTGAGCAAAAACCTTTGAGCCTGCAATAAGGAAAACAATCAAAAAGAAGAAGAAGATAGATAGATGCCGCAAAAGCCTCATTTAATTTAGTATCCCACTTAAATTATGAGTAACACAAGACAAGATGGATTTAGGCCAAGTATTTTTTAAGTGCTTGACCGGTATGAGAGTTGGCATTGTTGATAATATTCTGAGGCTTTCCTGTTGCGATTATTCTGCCTCCTCCATCTCCACCCTCGGGTCCAAGATCGATAATCCAATCGGTATTTTTAATTACATCCATGTTATGTTCAATGATAATCACGGTGTTTCCGATGTCGACCAGCCTTCTTAGAACTAAAAGGAGTTTTTCGATATCTGCAAAGTGCAACCCGGTTGTGGGCTCATCCAGAATATAGAGAGTTTTGCCTGTTGCCTTTTTGGCAAGTTCGGTTGCGAGCTTTACGCGTTGCGCTTCTCCGCCAGAAAGAGTCGGTGCCGGTTGTCCCAGCTTTATGTAGCCAAGGCCTACGTCGTAAATGGTTGTTAGCTTTTGATTAATTTGCGGAATGGCGGAAAAGAAACTCATGGCAACTTCAACAGTCATCTCTAAGACCTCGGAAATATTTTTCTCCCGGTAACGGACTTCCAATGCTTCTTCACTGTAGCGCTTTCCGCTGCAAACTTCGCAAACAACATAGATATCGGGTAAGAACTGCATCTCTATTTTCACCTGGCCCTCTCCTTCACATGCCTCACATCTGCCTCCTTTAACGTTAAATGAAAATCTGCCCGCGCGATATCCGCGAATGCGAGCTTCGGTAGTTTTTGCGAACAAATCTCTAATGTGGGTGAAGGTGCCAGTGTATGTAGCCGGATTAGAACGAGGCGTTCTGCCTATGGGAGACTGGTCAATTAGGACAACTTTATCGAGATTTTCGATGCCTACAATATCCAGATGATCTCCCGGCTTGTCTTTCGATCGGTAAAAATGACGTGCCAAGGTTTTGTATAAAACGTCATGAACAAGTGTAGATTTTCCTGAGCCGGAGACGCCGGTTATGCAAATGAATTTTCCCAGCGGAAACTCTACGTCTATCGACTTAAGGTTATGCTCTTTAGCCCCCAGTATTTGAAGGTACGTTTCCTCGCCACGTTTAGTTGCCTCTTTTGTGCTTGTAATACTTATACTTCTCTTTGATGACAGGTATTTGCCTGTTTGCGAGTGCGCACTTTTCATTATCTTTTGTGGAGTTCCCTGGGCAATGATCTTGCCGCCGTGCAATCCGGCACCCGGTCCAAAATCCAGGATATAGTCCGCAGCAAGCATCATTTCCTTGTCATGTTCAACAACAATAACAGTGTTTTTTAAACTTTTGAGCCTTTTTAGGGTGTTTATCAATCTTTCGTTATCTCGCTGATGGAGTCCTATAGATGGTTCGTCCAGTACGTAGAGAACTCCCGACAATCCCGAGCCAATCTGAGAAGCTAGCCTGATTCTTTGTGCTTCTCCCCCGGCAAGGGTAGCTGCCGTACGGCTTAGAGTCAGGTAATCCAAGCCTACGTCTAGTAAAAATTTAATCCGTGACGACAATTCTTTGAATATGGGTTTTGCGATTTGTAGTTCTCTTTCAGAAAGACTGCCTTTGCTTTCCAGGTTTGAGACCCATTCATAGGCTGCGCTTACGGATTTTTCCGTAACTTTTGCAATTGATTCCTTGGCGATGGTTATCGAAAGCGATTCCGGTTTGAGCCTTGTGCCCAGACAGGTTTGGCAGGTATCGGTTCTCATAAACTTCTCCATTTCCCGGCGAACGAAATCGGATTCTGTCTGGTTGTACCTTGCCTCAAGGTTCGCAATTATCCCCTCAAATCGTGCATCTATGGTTACAAGCCGCCCAAAGCGATTAGGCCCTTTAACTCGATATATCTTATTGTCGCCAGTCAAAAGAAGCAGTCGTTCTTTTGGTGAAAGATCCCCTATAGCTACATCGATGTCAATTTTATTTTGTTTGCAAAATTCAGAAAGCGTGCGCCAAGACCAGGTATCGCTTTCGATAATTCTCGACCACGGAAGAATGCCGCCTTCTGCTATTGAAAGGTTTGGATTGAACGCGAGACCCTCGTCAACTTTTCTGACGACTCCCAAGCCGCTGCATTTGGGGCATGCGCCATGGGGCGAGTTAAAGGAAAAGGTCCTCGGCTCAATCTCCGGTATGGAAACGTTATCGACGGGACACATGAATTTTTCTGAAAATATATGGTCTTTTAATACTTGTGGATACTGAGGAATTTCGAAAGTCTTGTCTTGAATCTGGGCAGCAATAACTGTTCCTTCAGAAAGTTTTAAGGCCTGCTCGGTTGATTGGGAAAGTCTGCCTTTTTCAGCGGGTACGGTTAATTTATCTACGACAACATCTATTGAATGTTTATTGGTTTTTATTAGGACAAAATCGCTATCGACATCTTGGATTTTGCCATCGACGCGAACTTGTCTATATCCCTTTTTGGCAATATCGGCAAAGACGTCTCTAAACTCGCCCTTGCGGTCTTTGACTACAGGAGCCAAAAGAAGGATTCTGACAGGCGTCTTCGTATTAGATTTCAGGCTTTGTATTTGATCGACAATTTGCCCGGATGACTGGTGCGAGATTTCCCGGCCACATATCGGGCAATGGGGATGGCCGACTCTGGCAAACAGTAGTCTCAAGTAGTCATATATTTCTGTTATTGTTCCGACGGTTGATCTTGGATTATGGGAAGTTGATTTTTGGTCAATAGATATGGCCGGTGACAGGCCCTCGATAAGGTCGACATCGGGTTTATCCATGACTCCCAAAAACTGTCTGGCGTATGCAGCGAGCGATTCTACATACCTTCTTTGACCTTCCGCATAGATTGTGTCGAATGCCAAGGAGGATTTTCCCGATCCTGATATGCCCGTAAAGACTATCAATTTGTTTTTGGGAATATCAACGCTTATGTTTTTAAGGTTATGGACGCGTGCGCCTCTTATGGTTAAAGTATCTGACATTTGAAAAAAGAAAGAACAAAAATTGTATCAGATGAATCAATCTTGGTTCAAGATGTAATGGCGCCTTTATGGTTTTTGCGCTTTAAGTTCCAAGATCTGGTCTCTAAAAATCGTCGCCCTTTCAAAGTCCAAGACTCTTGCGGCATTTTTCATCTCTCTTGTTAGAACTCTCATTAGCTTGGTTTTATCTTCTGGTAAGATATCTCCATGCTTTGCCCTTTCGAGAGTTTGGGCAATCACCTGATCGGCAATAACCATTTTTTGTTCTTCGTCATAGGCATTTTCTCTTTCTATAACTTTTTCCCTTATTGGTTTTTCGATTGATTTAGGGCTGATTCCGTGCTTTTTATTGTAGGCGATTTGTACCTCTCGGCGTCTTTCAACTTCCCTGATTGCTTTGCGCATGGATTGAGTTATATTGTCTGCGTAAAGAATGACCTTGCCCTCGATATGACGGGCGGCTCTGCCCATTGTCTGGACCAGAGCAGTTTCGCTTCTTAAAAAACCTTCTTTGTCGGCATCGAGAATTGCAACTAGCGAGACCTCCGGAAGGTCTAAACCTTCTCTGAGTAAATTTATGCCTACAAGAACATCATAATTACCCAATCTTAAGTCATCCAGAATATCTGTTCTGTCCAGAGTCTGGATTTCCGAATGCAGATAATGAACTTTTAGTTGGCTTTCTTTTAAGTAATCGGCTAACTCTTCAGCCATTCTTTTTGTCAGAGTCGTTACCAGTACTCTCTGATGTCCCTTAGTTCTTTTTTCTATTTCTGCTATCAAATCTTCTATTTGTCCGGTCGAGGGTTTTATCACAATTGGCGGGTCCAGGAGACCGGTTGGCCTGACCAACTGTTGGACAACCTGGTCAGCAGTTGAGAGTTCGTACTGGGCTGGCGTTGCCGAGGTATATATTACCTCGTTTATGCGCCTTGCAAATTCCTCAAATTTCAGCGGACGATTGTCAAAAGCGGACGGAAGCCGGAAGCCGAAGTCAACAAGCATCTCTTTTCTGGCGTAATCACCTCTGTACATTCCATGTATTTGAGGAATTGTCATATGTGACTCGTCTATTACTAAAAGATAATCTTTGGGAAAGTGATCAAGAAGACTATACGGGGGATCTCCCGGTGATCTGCCGTCAAAATGCCTTGAGTAATTTTCGATGCCTTTGCAGTAGCCGAAATTCTTGATCATCTCAATATCGTAGTTTGTTCTTTGCTCGAGACGATGCGCTTCCAGATATTTCTTGTGTCTATTAAAGTATTTAAGACGGTCTTTTAGCTCAATCTTAATAGTTTCAATGGCTCTTTTGGCCGCAGATTCAGAAGAAACGTAGTGCTTGGCCGGATAAAGGGCAAAGTTCTCCATTGTCTTTTCGGCCAACCCGGTAACCGGGTGAATAACTTTTAACGCTTTTAAAATATCGTCTGTGAAATGTAATCTTATGCCAAAATTTTCATAAGCTGGCAAAAGTTCGATATTTTCTCCCCGAACTCGATAAGTACCTCTTCTAAAATCAATGTCATTTCTCTCGTATTGGAGTTTCGCAAAATTGGTCAGTATTTGAGACCTTGACCATTTTTGACCGGTTTTGAGCTGCAGGCGGGAATTTTGATATTCCTGTGGCGAGCCAATATTGTAAATAGCCGATACTGAAGCTATCACAATTACGTCGCTTCTGGTTGCGAGTGCTGTTGTAGATGCCAGCCTCAACTTGTCGATTTCTTCATTCACCTCGGTTTCTTTTTCTATATAAGTGTCTGTTTGAGGCATATACGCTTCGGGCTGATAATAGTCGTAGTATGATACGAAGTAACAAACCGCGTTTTTCGGGAAGAATTCTCTGAATTCCTGGTAAAGCTGGGCCGCTAAAGTTTTATTATGTGATATTACAAGAGTTGGCTTGCCCGTATTGGCTATAACATTTGCGACCGTAAAGGTCTTTCCGGAGCCGGTAACACCAAGCAGTGTCTGGTGTTTATAACTATTAACTACCCCTTCTGTCAGTTTTTCAATCGCCTGTGCTTGATCACCCGCTGGTTTGAATAAGTGTGCAAGTTCAAATTTCATGGCAAAGCTTAATTATAGTATTTTAAAAATGTTGATTCCAGTGATAAAATGTCCACCTATAGAAGTAAAATGAGCGAGCGCGAAATCCCGGGAATTATTGGTCTTGGAAAATCGGTTGGTCGAAATTTGGTTACCAACCAGGACATTGCCGATGCAGTTGCTCAATACAGAAATGAATCTCGCGGTAGAAGTCCGGATTTATTACCGAGACTGAGAAATTCCGTCCTAAAAATGCTTGGACCAATCGGTACAGGCGTGAGGTACTGGGCAGACGAGGAACAATGTACCTCTGACCTTGCTGTTGAAGCCAGTGTCGAAGCTTTGAGTATGGCCAATAAGTCTGCGCGGGAACTGACAGCCATCACAATTGCGACAATGTCTCAGGATTATCCGGGGGTTCCGGTGGCGCCTGTGGTTCAATACAGGCTGGATGCTAAAAACGGAATTCCCGCAAAAGATATTCAAGTTGCTTGCGCAGGAACGGTATATGCACTGCACGATGTTTTTGTTGATCTAACAAGTCAATTCGGAAGCGGACGCGGTCCGCAATTGGCTATAGGTGCTGAAGTTTTAAGCAGACACATACATCCATCTCAAGCAGATACCTACGGCTTGTTTGGCGATGCTGCGGGAGCCTTAATTATCGATTTGGTTGAAGACAATCAAGGGTTGGCATCCAAGATCCAGTTTCACTTGGGGGCTGACGGACAGTACCAGACGGATTTACTAATTCCCGGTGGTGGTACTGTGCATCCAACCTCCAGGCAAACAGTTGATGCTGGAATGCATTTCTTGCAAATGAATGGTCCGGAAATAGAAAAACAAGCAATCAGAAGAATGGCCGAATCAACAGAGGCGGTGTTGGAAAAAGCCAATTTAAAACCAGGGGAAATCTCGCTATTCATCCCACATCAGGCAAACAGAGAAATAATTGTTAAAACCGCGAAACTTTTGAATTTCCCAATTGAGCGTGTTTATATCAACATAAACAGGTACGGGAATACTTCGGCCGCGACTATCCCCCTTGCTATGCACGATGCCTACTTTGAAGGCAAACTGAATCCCGATGAGATGATCGTCGTTGCGAGCTTAGGGGCTGGGCTTTCTTTTGGAGCAGCTACACTTTCCACCACGGGGTTACCGAGACGATCCGCACTGCTTAAATTAAGATCAAGAATAGAGTCAACTCTTCCGGGCAGATAAGTGTCCTCTTGACAACTTCGGGTTTTCTTTGGTATATTTTGGACATGGCAACAGTTCTCTATCGCAGGCAAAAACAAATTCTTGATTTTGTAAAGAATTACATCAAAACACATGGTAACGCGCCTACTCTTGTCGAAATAGCCAGAAAACTCAAGGTTAAATCGCTGGCTACTGTTCACGAGCATTTGCAAACACTTGAGAAAAAGGGCCTGATAAAGCGCTCCTCGGGAATCGTCAGGGGTATTGAAATTCTGGACTCTGCGATTGGCAAGATCGTCGGGGGCGTGGAACTCCCGCTTTTGGGTTATATTGCTGCCGGATCGCCTATTGAGCCGTATACGGATCCCGACGCGACTTTCCCAATTGCCTCTAACATGGTCCCTCAAAATAAAAAATCTTATGTTTTGCAGGTCAGAGGCGATTCGATGATAGAAGACGGCATTTTGGACGGCGACTTCGTGATCGTTGAAGAAGCAAATCAGGCAAGAGACGGCGATATAGTTGTTGCTATGATTGAAAACGGAGTTGTCACCTTGAAGCGTTATTTTAGAGAGAAGGACAGAATCCGACTGGAACCCGCCAACTCAGCCATGACCCCCATTTTTGCTACGAATGTAAGCATACAAGGAAAGTGCGTCGGAGTTATACGTAAATACAGCTAGATTGCTAGATCAATAACATACGAGCAAGACCCAAAAAGACAAAAAATCCGAATACGTCGGTTGCCGTTGTAATAAAAATTGTAGCTGAAGAGGCCGGATCTTTACCGACCGCTTTCATGAAAATCGGGACCAAGGCGCCGAAAAATCCCGCAATTACCAAATTTACGACCATTGCAATACCTATAATTAATCCGAACGCAGGATTTTTATTGAATATAACCGCAATCAGTGCTACAAGAACTCCGTTTATTAAGCCGTTAATGGCACCAGCTCCCATTTCGTTTGCAATGATCTTTTTGCTGGTTTGAGGATTGATTTCTTTTAAGACGAGACCCCTGATTGTTACCGCCAAGGTTTGGGTGCCGGCATTTCCGCCCATGCCGGCGACAATGGGCATATAGACTGCAAGAAGTACCAGTTTAGAGATGGCGTCCTGAAAAAGCCCGACCACGGAGGCGGCTAAAAAAGCAGTGCCCAAATTCAAAATCAACCATCTATATCTAAACTTTACCTTGGTCATAACAGAATCCAAAACATCCTCTTCCCTGTTAACGCCGGCAAATCCGTAAAGATCATGTGTAGATTTGCGGTCGATGAGAGCCAAAATGTCGTCGGAATGAATAACACCAAGTATGGATCCATCGTCGTCGAGGACAATGATTTTGTTATGGGGATGTCTAAGGAAGGAATTAATAACCTTGCGTTCATCGAAATTATACTTGATGGATGGTATTTTCTGAATATGATCACCAACTTTTTCGTTCTTGCCGTGAAGAACGAGCTCATGACCCGGAAGCTCGCCCATCAATTTACCGTCTTTCTCAATCAAGATCGTCGGGAACTTACCGGTTTTCTTTTCGTGCTCAATAAGAGCGCCTTTCAATTCCTCGAACCGGCTTTCCGTTTTAACTTTGATGTAGTCAAGGCTCATCAGGCCGGCTGCAGCCCTGGGATTGAATCTCAGAAGGAACTCGACCTTTTCCCTTATTGAGTCGCTTAACTTTTCTTTGACTATTTTTGCCCTTTTATCTTCGATGTTCTGGAGAACGTCGGTTGCTTTATCCGGGTCGAGCTTATTCAAGGCCTTAATTATCTCGTCGTCATCCAACTCAAATACAAGTTCCTTGAAGACACGTTTAGGTGAAGATAACAGGATTAACCCCTTGTCTTTATCTTCGGCCTCCCTAAAAGCTTGCAATATATTTTCTGTGCCGCTCACTAATTTATTTTTAGCATAAATGCGGAAAAACTGCTTTGAGATGTTAAAATTTACTAGCAAATGGGTACTTTGTACATCGTATCAACACCAATCGGTAATTTGGGAGATATTACGTTTAGGGCTATAGAAACCCTCAAGTCAGTCGACTATATTTTGGCTGAGGATACTAGAGTCACGGGGAAGCTTTTGAAGTATTACTCGATAAGTCCCAGGATGATTTCCCTTAATGATTTTAATGAGCAAAGTCGTCTTGCTAAAGTAATTTCTGACTTAAAAATGGGAAAGAAAATCGCGCTTGTTTCTGACGCAGGCACGCCGCTTATTTCTGACCCGGGTTATAAACTCGTGCGCGAAGCGGTTAGAGCTGGAATTAGGATCGAATCAATTCCGGGTCCAAGCGCAGTTATCAGCGCATTGACCGTTTCGGGATTGCCGCCGGACAAATTTTTATTTTTAGGTTATTTACCAAAAAAGGCAAACAAGAGGAAAGAAATGCTAAGAACTCTCGGTTTTTCGAATCGATCCATTAAGCCAACAGTTATTATTTATGAATCACCTCATAGAATTACCGAAACACTTACAGACATCAAAGCCATTTTTGGGGATGTCGACATTGTCGTTTGTCGTGAACTGACCAAATTATATGAGGAAGTTATGCGGGGAAAAGTTTCAGAAATAATCAGCCGTTGTCAAAGTAAAATTGTTAGAGGCGAATTAGTCATTTTGTTTTAGAATATTTTTTGAGTTGGACGATGATTATCAAACACAAAAATGGCCTAGTGATTGAAGTTATTCTGGTATTTTTCGCTTTGTATTTTTTTATCTTTTCAATAGTAGCAGTTTACTCGATGATCAGCTTTAGAAGCGTTTCTTACCAATACCCTACATTTGTCGCATGGGTCAAAATTTGTTGCCCGCCGAGGATTACGCCGAATCCATAATTTTTCCCTTACAGCAAACTGGAGCCTGTCATTTGGGAAGGTTTGGGAATCTTTAAAATCGCCAGAATGGTTGGAGCAACATCTGCCAGCAGGCCTTGCGGCAACTGCATATTTTTGCCCTTCAGTTCTTTTGCTACAAAAATACATGGCGCAGGATTAATATTATGTTCAGTATCGACTTGGCCCGTTCTCAAATTAACAAGCTCTTCTGCGTTTCCATGGTCTGCAGTAATAATCATCGCTCCACCTATCGAAAGGACATTTTTTGCAATAATTCCTAAATAGTAATCAACTGCACTGACAGCTTCGACAGTTGATTTAAAATTACCGGTATGTGCAACCATATCTGCATTAGCAAAATTGACAACGATAAAGTCAAAAATACGTGAATTGATTTTTTCAATAAGCTTTTTGGTAATTTCGCCGGCAGACATTTGGGGCTTAAGGTCATACGATGCTACTTTGGGTGAATCTACCAGTATCCTATCCTCACCAGCAAATGGTGCTTCCCTGCCACCGTTAAAAAAGTAGGTGACGTGAGCATATTTTTCTGTTTCTGCGATATGAAGTTGTCGGTTATTTCTTTCGGAAAACACTCTCGCTAGTGGCATTTGCACTATTTCCGGTTCGTAAGCAGCAGCACTGACGGGTAGATCTTTTTCGTAGCGTGTCATAGTAACAAAGAAGAGATTTTCCGGCGGCTCCTTTCTATTGGGAATTTGGATCTTTTCCCCGCTTGACGTTTTTTGGGATGATAATTTTTTTTGCACAAAAGCTTTGGTCAGCTGCCTTGCTCTATCCGGACGGTAATTAAAAAAAATAATCGCATCATTTTTTGAAACCGCGCCAAGAGGTATGTTAGAGGAATCAACAATGACTGTCGGTTCAAGATATTCGTCTGTTTTACCCTCGATATAGGACTTCTCTATAGCTTGCTTGACGTTTGTATCTCTTAGTTGAGACTGACCTAGAATGGCATGATAAGCTTTCAGGGTCCTTTCCCAGCGATTATCACGATCCATCGCATAATATCTTCCGCATATTGAGGCAATTTGTCCAAAGTCATCCTTCTCGAGTTTTTCTGCGATCGTCGACAGGTAAATCTTGGCAGACGTTGGCGGACTATCTCTGCCGTCTGTAAAGACATGAATTTTTACGCGTGAGGAGGGAATATCTTCTTTTTTGAATAATCTTAAGAGTGCAAAGAGATGTCCAACTTCGCTATGAACAGAGCCTAAGCCCACCAAACCGAGTAAGTGTACATTTGAGCCGAAAGACTGTATATGGTCGACAACTTTTAAAAAGGCCTCATCCTCGTAAAAAGAACCGTCGGCAATGGACATGTCTATTCGCAATAACTCTTGAAATACAATACGGCCTGAACCTAAATTGAGATGGCCAACTTCACTGTTGCCGACATGACCTTCTGGCAGCCCTACAGATTGACCGGCGGTTGAAAGAAGGGTATGCGGAAATGAAAACCAAAGCGAGTTGAAATTAGTTGAAATTGCTCGAGTAATAGCGTTACCAGGGCTGTCTTGAGCTATGCCCCAGCCATCCAGAATACACAAAATTAAAGGCTTCGGCTTATTGACAATTTTTGGCATTCAGGAAAGATCATGCTCTATTTCCAGTAGTCTATTGTACTTGGCTACTCTTTCGCCTCTTGCCGGAGCTCCAAATTTGGCATAATCAGCACCGACACCGACGGAAAAATCGGCTATAAAATCATCATTGGTCTCACCGGATCTATGAGAAACAACCACTTTAAAATTCGCATTTCTGGCTTCTTGAATGACTTTGAGCGTTTCGGAAATTGTGCCAGCTTGATTAGGCTTTATGATTGCCGCGTTGGCTGCCTTTTGATCACTTGTTTTTTTAAACCTTTCGAGATTGGTACAGATTAAATCGTCACCGACAATAAGAGTTTCTGTGCCAATTTTGCCGGTTAGGTCCTGCCAACCATCCCATTCGTCTTCCGCAAGAGGGTCTTCTATTGAAAGCAGATGATATTGCTCGTTTAGCGAGATATAAAAGTCAACAAAGTCCGCTGCGGTCATGGCAACTGGTCTATCCTTTATTAAATATGAGCTACCCTTTTTAAGATGGCTTGCGGCAGCGTCGATACTTAAAAAAACATCAAGACCAATGTTGTAGCCGGCGTTTGCAGTAGCTTCTTCTAAAAGTTTGAGTGCATCCAGATTCGAATACAGTGTTGGAGCATATCCGCCTTCATCCCCAACAAGGTGTGCGGCGCTGTGTGAAATTAAAACGTCTTTGAGTGAATAGTATAGCTCAACGCCAATTTTAAGATTAGATGAGTATGAGTTAGCTTTTGGTGGTACAACCATAAATTCCTGGAAATCCAGATTGCCGCCACCGTGTAAGCCACCGTTTAAAATATTGAACATTGGAGTTGGAATAGTAAATTCTTTGGTGCTGGCCTGACTCAGGCTGGCAATATATTGATATAGGGGCATTTTTTGTGAAACGGCACTTGCTTTGGCGACCGCTCCCGAAAGGGAAAGCAGGGTATTAGCTCCAAGTTTTGATTTGTTGTCAGTACCATCTAAAGAAGTGAGAGTTAAGTCGACAAGATTCTGATCATTTGCTTCGATACCTATTATTTTTGGGGCAATAACCTCTACTATATTTTGAAGATTTCTTAAAACTCCCCGACCAGCATAGCGTTTGGGGTCATTATCCCTTAGTTCCACTGCTTCGTGTTTTCCAACCGATGAACCGGAAGGAACAGAAAATACACCAACTGAAGAATCTGAAAGCTGGACAATTGTTTCAATAGTTGGAAACGCGCGGCTGTCTAAAATTTCGTGTGCAACGATCTTTTTGATTTTTGCCATTTTTAATTAACTTGTTGATCTGTCAGCTTCTTTTCCGCGTTAAATACCAGCCGACGTGTAGCATCAATTGCGTCCGGATTAACCGAAATCGAGGTAACCCCCCATGAGACTAGTTTTGCACTTAAATCCGGGTAGATAGAAGGCCCCTGCCCACAAATTGAAGAGGTTATATGATTTTTGGTGGCTACTTTAATCGCTTTTTCCAGCATCCATAAAACCGCAGGATCAAGCTCTGTGAATTCTTGAGCGACTTCTTGGTTGTCTCTGTCAGTCCCCAGGGTGAGCATGGTTAAATCATTTGACCCTATCGAAATACCATCGATGCCGCAGGCGATAAAATCCTCAAGCAAAATTACATTTGCGGGAATTTCCACCATCATCCAAAATTTAAAATCACCATCTTTGAATAAGCCTATTTCTTCAACTATTTTCCTAACAATTTTTAATTCCGAAACGTTCCTGACAAAAGGTATCATCAGGTGGATGTTTGGATATTTTCTCCTTGCCGCCAGAATTGCTGCAAGTTCTAGCTTGAATGTGTCCGGATCCTTTACGTAGCGGAAGGCGCCCCGATAACCTAGCATAGGATTTGCTTCTTCTGGCTCAAATTTATCACCACCTTTAAGGTTTTTGTACTCGTTGGACTTAAAGTCGCTGGCTCTGTAGATTACCGGACGCTTATCAAATGCTTTGCCGAATTTACTCAGATCGCCGGCAAGACGATCTATAAATTCCTTTTGGCGCTTTTGTTCTAAAAAAAGTTTCGGATGAGTGCCAATTGACGCTAGCATAAATTCGGCACGTAAAAGTCCTACACCGTCAACATTTTTTGACGCAACCTCTGCGGCTAGTTCGGGTTCTGCTAAGTTGACGTACAGTTTAGTCGCTGTTTTAATGTGCCCTTCTTTTTCATGCCCTGTATGTTCTACTTTCTTTCGGCTTTGCGCTACTTGACCTTTAAAGACTAGTCCCTTTTGGCCGTCGACAGTGACTACCATGCCATTTTTGAGCTTTTTGGTTGCATTGCCACAACCTACGACGCAGGCAATGCCTAATTCTCTTGAAACAATTGCGGCATGAGATGTCCGGCCGCCACGATCCGTAACTATGGCGGTAGCCTTCCTCATTGCCGGAACATAGTCCGGGTTAGTCATTTCAGTTACTAAGACATCACCTTTTTTGACCTTGAATAACTCTTTAGGACTTTTAATAATAACGACGGTGCCTGTTGCGATAGCCGGAGAGGCGGCTGCGCCTTGGAGAATTGGTTTCATGCGTGTCTCTCCAAGAAGTGAATTTTCCCGAGGCTTCTTTTTTAATGTGGTGATCGGCCTGGTTTGAACAATGTAGATTTTGCCGTCTTGTATAGCCCATTCAATATCTTGTGGGAAATAGTAATGGTTTTCTATTTTTACGCCCAACTTTGCCAGCTCTATGATTTGCTCGTCGGCAATTTTTTGAACATCCCTGTAGGGTTTAGCGATTTTAATGAGTTTATTGCCATCTTTAGCTTTTACTAACTGTTTGTCCTGCGAAACTATATTTTTTTGTAAAATTGTGAACTTCTTCTTGTCTACCTCATAGTGGTCGGGAGTCAACTGACCGCTTACAATCAGCTCTCCAAGACCGAAAACTGCCTCGATTGTTATTTTGTCTTTTTCGAATGAAACCGGGTCCTGAGTGAACATAACTCCCGAAACTTCTGACTGGATCATTTTCTGGACAGGAATTGCAATACCTACCTTAAAGTGGTCGAATTTTTGTTGACTTCTATAAAAGATGGCCCTCGCTTCAAACAGTGAAGCCCATGTTGAAAGAATCGCCTGAATTAGATTTTTTTCGCCTGAAACATTTAAAAAGGTTGATTGTTGTCCCGCGAAAGATGCTTCCGGCAGGTCTTCCGCTGTAGCAGACGATCTGACTGCCACGTACATATTTCTGTCCAAAACCAGTTTTTTATAATGTTTGGCTATGTTTAGAGCCAACGATTTTTTAATGTTGATTTTTTTGATTTCCGACTGGCAATCGGAGGCTTTTTTGGCAAGCGATACCGGATCGTTTACGTCGAGACCGTAAAGAATACCCCTAATTCGATCCTGGGCTCCCGAACTCTTAAGGGAGTCAAAATATACTTGTGAGGTTACTATAAATCCGTTAGGAACTGGAATGTCGTTTGTGTAAAGTTCACCAAGATTTGCTCCTTTGCCGCCTACAAGATTGACGTCATTTTTGTCGACCTGTTGAAACCATAAAATATCCTGCATAGATATTCATATTTACCTGCCGCTCTTTGGGCAGGTTACATTTTAATTGTATCATTTTACCGCAGCATGGACGGTTTTAAATATTTGAGAAGCAAAATGGGAATCAATTCTTTTTCTCTCAAACCGGTTTGGCCTGATTTGATAATGAAATCCAGTTTAACTATGCCGTGGAACATTGATCTGAGAGTATCAGTCGGAAAAAATGCGGCCTGCTTTTCAATTTTGTCCCACTGCCAGCCATGAATGGGTCTTCCAATTATTTTCTGTGCCTGATCGATTGGAACATTCTCTTTCACAAGAATCATCAGAAGTGTTCTTGTAGCCACGTGCCAGAGCAATTTTGTTTCATTCGGATCTTCCAGCTTTTCGAAATAAGACAATACTCTTTTGGAGCCCGGCGAAAGTGAATCCAAAAATGTAAACAGAAAAGTTTTAGACTTAAAATTTTCTATTTGAGATATTTTTTCAAATTTTGCGATTTGCGCTGGACTAAGCTGTACATGTTCCCAAAAGAAAACGTGCAAATCCCTATCTATATTTTGAACATTGGCAGATTTAATCTTGCCAGAGGATATAAAGTTTTCACAAATTAGGATTTTTTGCTCAGAAAAGATATCAAGATTTGTGGCTGCGCTTTCAAAATCCTGGATGGTATTTTTCCCCGCCAACTTAATTTTAGTGGCACCTCCATATTTTTCCGTCAGTTTCAAGAGAGAATTGTACGAGGCAAGCGTATCTTCGCCATGGAGTATGTAGATCATGAAACTTTGTATATTTGTGTTCTTGGTTTAACAGGCTTTTTGACCTTAAGCCCGAATTCGTCACCTTTTTTGGCGATTTCAATTTCTGCGTGCTCAATCTGCAGTGACTCAACTTTCTGGGTAAATTCAGATCCGTCCGGGTTTACAAGCTTAATTTCATCGCCCACCTTTAGGTCGCCACTTTGCAGCTTAACCACAGCTACACTGATTTTGTCGTAAAAATGTGTTACGTCCCCGATTTTTTTGTCCGAGATGTTAATTCACCTCCTCTTTGGAACCAGTTTCTTCTTTAAGTATATTGCCAATTTTAGCATTGGCTTCTGTCAGCTTGTCTTTACATAACTTATGCAGTTTGACACCCTCTTCTAGGAGTTTCAGTCCTTCTTCTAGATCTAAATTCGGATCTTGAAGGTCTTGTACGATTTCTTCAAGTCGCCTTAGGGCTTTTGTGAAATTAAGGTCTTTTGCCATTTCTGCACGTCTTTTTGCTTTGTGACTACTTTTGAAAGTATTTGTCCTTTTTTCAATTTTACCCTAATAGTTTCGCCGACAACAGTAGAGTCGGCATTTTTGATGATTCTTCCGTTTGGACCAAATGTTATTGAATAGCCTCTGGACAGGGTATTTTCCGGTGACAGTAAAATTAAAGATCTCCCAAGATTTTGGAGATTTTTCGCCATATCAAATTGAATAACTTTTATTTCTCTTTTGATGCTCGCAAAAAGATTTGTTATTTTTGTCTGGGCGTCGCCGGTTAGTTGTTTTGTTACCTGCCTGAGGACCAGATTGGCGCTTGCTACTCTATGTGGCAGCTCTTTAAATTTTTCTTTTGCAAAAATTAAGTTTTGAAAAATACCGTCCAGTCTCTGGTGATGAGTTGAAAAAAGATAATTTGCGTAAGATGTTAATTTGTCTTCTGTGTGATCCAGCTTTTCCAGGAGAACTCTGTAATGATAGGTCAGGATATTGGCAGCATCGGTTGGTGTGGAGGCTTTGGCGTCTGCGACGAGTTCCGCCAGGGTTATGTTGATTTCGTGACCGATGGCAACAACCGTTGGAGTTTGAAGAGAAAAGATGCATCTTGCTAACTGCTCGTTATTAAACACCTCAAGCAAGGTTTCTTCTTGGCCGCCGCCTCTTGTTATGGCAATTACGTCAAATTGAAGTTTGTCCACCTTTTTTAATGTTGCTAAAAGTTCGCTGACCGCTCTTTTCCCTTCAACGCGGACGTCAAACGTTGTCAGATCCAGTATGGGAAATTTCTCGTCCGTGTGTTTTTTAAAATCATTCCAAGCAGCTGACCCACGCGAGGCTACCAGACAGATTTTTTTTGGATAGTCGGGAAGGGGTTTTTTGTTTTTTTCATCAAAAAGGCCTTCAGATTTAAGCCTCGTGTAAAGTTCTTCGAACTGCTTTTGCATGACACCGTCGCCCACCTCCGTGATGGTGAAGACGCGCATTTTGTATTCTGTGTTCCTAAAAAGAGTGAGGCGACCAAAAATTAAAACCCTTTTTCCGATTAGTTCTTCGCCAAGTACAAGAGTATTTGGGTCAAAATAGCACTGGAGATTGGCGAGGTCGTCTTTCAGGGTAAAAAAGGAGTTATACCACTTTTGGTGCCTTTGATATGACGCTATTTCCCCCTCTACCCAAAACGTTAAATACTCCAAAGACTCCTTGGCTATAGAGTTGACTTCGGCTATAGTGTAAACATTTTTACCTTCAATTATTCTCATTTATCTAAGTTTGTGTCTTTTGTTGTTTTTATAGTCAATCTATTAATCAGAGGTTTCAAAAATTATATCACTTTAGCTTTAATTTGGGGGATTGACAGACTTTTCTCTAAGTTGTATAAATATCCATGCTTATCGCAAGATAGGCAACTTGAAAGGGCTTCTCGCAAGAGAGGCCTTTTCTTTAGGCCCGCAGCGAAGCGAGGACCTCAGGCTTTGCTTATATTTAGAAAAGATTCAGACTGTAAGCCATTTCTCTAAGTACATCCTCATAAAGCTGCACATTTTCTCCTTGGTCAATCTGGTGATACGTAAGTACCACTGGGTTGTTATTAGAAAAAATCATGTAAGAAACAATAGCCAGACCTCTTGACAGGGAGCCGTTGCCGGTAGTTTGGGCTCTTACCAGCACTGCCGAATTTTCCCCTATTTGGATGTTTTGGCTGGAGGTGACATTTTGAAAATCATTGGGGTTTTGGTGAAATTTTACTGTCTCTAGCCATTGCTGGGGAGCTATTGCTTCAATCTGTATGGGTACAAATGGTAAATCTGCGCTTTGAGGAATGACGAAAGAATAAGGTGCAAAGTAGGTGCATTTCTGATCGTCCAAGTTGTAGGTAGTAAACCAGTCCTTAGGATAAGACACCTCAAACGAGTAATGAGTATTCGAACAAAGTTTTACAAAGGATGAGATAACACTTGTCGATTGACTATCGGCAAAGGGTGAGTTTGTACCAATCGGCTTTACGATTGTATTTTGAATCTTTTCTTTTTTAAAATAATCCAACTTAAAATTCGGCGAAAGCCGGCCGACGACAAACACACCGAAACTGTAAAACAGCACTAAAAATAAAATTGCTCCTAGCGTAATTCTGTTTTTGAAAGTCTTGAGAGTCATTGCTTGCGGCCACAGTAAACCCTGGCCCTTATTCAAGCATAAGAACTTGCCCGCTTGTCTGTCAACCTAACGGAAGCACCTTTTTTTGACAGGCTGATTACTGCTGGGAGTTGTCTTGACCTTCTGGTTCTGCTGCCGGTTCACCCATGGGTTGCTGCGGCTGCTCTTCAGCTGCCGGGGGTGGAGGAGGAACCTCCGGTGCACCCTCGTCAGGAGAAGATTCTGGCTGGGTAGGACCCTGGGGCTGATCTGCCCCAGCACCCGGTCCCTGATCAGAACCTGGCATGCTGCCTTGACCCTGGTCGCCGTTATTTTGATCGTTTGGATCCATATTCCCTCCTTTCTGTAATTTTAACAAACATAGCATGCAGTTTGTAAACCCTCCAAAATAGAACACTTTATCTTCCAACAAACTGACTTTAAAGTTTAGGGAGTTTTTTGGAGAAACTGGGGAAATGTGTCAAACTTTGGTCGGGGCTGATTTGTCAGATAGTCAGAGAGCGTTCCCTTTATGGAGTTTTGGTTAAGGCTGACGGCAGAGAATTCCGCAAGGTTCCTTTTGGTGTCGAATACTTTAAGTTTTTCACTAGTTAACGAATCAAGTAATTTTTGATTTTCTCTTTGAGCTCCAATCAGCATCTGATATGCCGCTTCAATTTGTGTTGCCGCTTCTTTATCTTGAGTATCACTTTGTTTAAGTGTAGCGATTATATTATCTGAAACCTTGACGACCAATTCGAAATAATCTATTTGCGCATCATAAAAAGATTTAAACTTCGCAGGTGGCGATATTTCGGCAAGGCTAGCAAGCGACGAATTGGTTAGTATTTTATTCTTTTCGTAATAACTTATAATTTCTAGCTTGTCAGCTTTGTTCCATAGATTTTGATCAGTCAAAACCGGCAGATAGAAATCCGGACCCACAGACAAGAGTATATCTTTTAAAAACCTTTGATCACCGGCAAGATTATTTAAAAGGGCTGCAATCTGATCATAAAAATTCAACAAATCGGTGTTGAGATTTGCGTATTTTTGCGGGGTATTTTGCTCATCTAGGACATCCCTTTGATAATTAAGCTCACTTTGCACTCGCTCGAGATTTGATAACATTTTCTGTACATCATCAAGTGAAACAAAGTATCCGGAAGCAGAAGGCGAGGATTCTTTAGTGATATCGATAATTTGAGCCTTGGAGCCTGCGACCTTGAGTGAGGAAAGTATTTCGTTGAGAGACGTTTCTATTGAATTAAACCCACCACTTGCTGTTTGCAAGTACCGCTGTTGGGCTCTAACAGGCGCTTCCTTTTGGTAAAAATAATAAAGTGTTGACGAAGCAATTCCGATGACTATGAAGACTGCTGCGGAGATTAGAATTATCAGTTTTGTAACCGGTGAAGTTTTTGAGCTTTTTTGGAGCTGTGAAAGGTAGTACTTGTAGGATCTTATGAACATTGGCTTTTTACTTGATTGTAAGTTATCTTGCCAATCTTTGCCAGACGAGGGAGCGGACGAGAAGAAATCCAGTTAAAAAGCCTCCGACATGAGCAACGTAGGCAACGCCCCCAACAGAAGCGGTAGCGACTATTATCGAGGCTACACCGTTAAAGGCTTGAGTAAAAAACCAGTAAATCAGCATAAGGCTCGCGGGCAAGGCAATGATTAGGGGTAATCCAAAAACCGGAATGATGGTGTCAACTTTATTGTTTGGAAACAGTTTTAAGTAGGCACCCAAAATGCCGGCAATGGCACCGGAGGCACCGACCATCGGTAATGGAGAGGAGATAATAAATATATATTGGATAAATGAGGCGGCTATACCGCAGAGCACAAAAAAGAATAAATATTTGACATGACCAATAGTTGCTTCAATATTATCCCCGAATATCCATAAAAACCACATATTAGAAAGAATATGCAAGAATCCCGCATGTAAGAACATTGACGTAACGAATGGTTTGAGTGTTTGAATGTCAAAAAAATTTACATTTTGCGGAATTAATCCATATTGGGCGATGAATATTTCGATATTTGGTGCAAACAATTCCTGAATAAATACATAGATATTGAAAGCAATAAGCATAAGATTGACAATTGGGAACTGGCCGGAATTTCTGGAATCTCGAATTGGAAACATAAGTTAAATTGCTAAATTGTTATATTGTTAAATCGTTCAAATTGATACGATCCGCAATATTTTAATTCAGGTCTTCTTTAAAAAGCTATTCCCATAGAGATTTCGCCCCTTGAACTTCGGGTTTTATTCGGGTAGAATCACACTGAGCTATGTCCGAAACCCTTGTCGACGAACCAGTTAAGGTTTGGGCTTTTTTTGACCCTTCAACCCATTCGATGGACTCGGGGCAAGCAAGCTCAGGGCGGGCCAGAATCTTCCCGACTGCTTTTCTGTGGCAAAGACGCTTGATTAAACTTGAGAAATTAATTTTTGTAAGTAGTAGGCGGGTCGGTCAAGAAAAAATTGTTGATCTAGTTTGTTCGGGGGAAACAGCTAACTGGCAGCTGGAATACAACAGTGGCACTTATAATTGGAAGCTTCGAAAGATAATGGATAAAGAATAAATTTCTAATTATTCTAATTTCTAATTGATCTAAAAAATTACCAATTTATAAATTTCGGAATTATAAATTATTTAGAAATTAGAGCAATTAGGTCAATTAGGTTAATTTATGGATACTCGAGTTATTCTTCATGTCGATCTTAACAGTTTTTTTGCAACTGCCGAACAGCAAGCTAATCCTCGGCTACGCGGAAAGTGCGTGGGAATTGTTAAAGCAGCCGGTAGAGGTTGTTTGATTGCCACGTCAATTGAGGCTAAAAAAATTGGCATTAAAACTGGGGTTACCGTCACCGAGGCTAAAAAAGTTTACCCCGATATAATTTTAGTACCGGCCGATTTTGAAAAATACGAGGATATAAGTTTGCGCTTTATAGAAATCTGCAAAACCTACTCCCCAATGTGTGAAGTATTTTCGCTGGATGAGTGCTTTATTGATGTTACAGAAACCGAAAAATTTTTTGGCGGAGCCTTAAAGATTGCCTTTGCTATTAAAGATCGATTACGTGCTGAAATCGGTGATTATATGACTTGTTCAGTTGGTATTTCTTATAACCGACTCCTTTCTAAACTAGCATCTTCCAAAATTAAAGCAGACGGCCTTTTTGTCATAGATAAATCCATAGCGCTTTCAATTCTGGATCAGACCGGCCTTATGGATATCTGCGGATTAGGTTGGGGACTTTTTTCTCATTTAACCAGGCTTAGGCTTTCTTCTTTTAAAAAAATCAGAGAACAAAGTTTTGAGTTTTTAAGTAATGAATTTGGCCCCCTTTGGTCGGTGCACCTTTATAATATAAGCCGCGGTATTGATCATTCACCGGTGGTTCCTTACTTTGATTTGGCTGACGCCAAGAGTGTCGGCAGAACTTATACAACACACCGCAACCTATATAGGAAGGATGAAATTAAACGACTTATAAGAAACCTTTGCGAGGAGGCAAGTGCAAAAGCGCGAAAAATGGGCTTAGCCGGCCGATATGTTGGTTTTAATCTTCGCGGCGGGCCTGCCCGCAATGCTTCGCCCGTCAGACACACTGTATCTGCTGCGGGCTGGGAAAAATCATTCTTTGGTCATTTAACCTTAAAAAATTACATCTGCGACGGCAAGATACTTTTCGATTTATGTCTTAAGATTTCTCAAGAATGGCCTTTCTTCGCTAACGCTCATCAGAGTAAATACGTTCGTTTTTGTGGCGTTACTTTGGGAATGCTGACTAAAGCTGCCTTGTTGCCCGCTCCCCTTTTTGTTGCCGACCGACGTCGCCAGGAATTAATATCAACGATTGATCTTGTTAATGCGCGCTTTGGCGACTATACAATTTATCCCGGCCAACTTCTGAGTATGGAGATAATCAGGCCCGAGGTGACAGGCTACTTTGGCGATCGTAAATACCGGCTTGATTTTAAAGCCAAAAATATATAACAAACCATATCATTTAGCTTCGACTTGGAGGATTGACTTATTAGTTGGGCCTGCTAAAGTGGAATCGTGAGGAGAAAAGCTGCCATTTCCTTGAAAAGAACGTGATTTATAGGAATTGCGCTCTTTTTTTAAACTGTAATGGCTAGTTACCTATGGCTGCGGTAGAAGTCCTTGAACAAATTCGTCATCAGGCTATAGTAGATTTTGGGAAAATAACCAGCGAAGAAGGCTGGCTCGGTTCCGCTCCAGAAGCGGCATTTGGAGTTTCCTTCGGGCGAGATTCAGCACTTTCCTCTTTACTTGCTCTTCACACATTTGAACAAGATCCTCACGGGGCTTATTTATACTTCACAAAAAATAGTTTGCGGACAATGGCAAAATATCAGGGTAAGTTCTTTGATGCCAAAAGAGACGAGGAGCCTGGAAGAATTCATCATGAGCTAAGATTTTGGACCAACACGGAGAGTGCTAATCAACAAAAATTAAGTGAACTTGCGTTGGCAAATTGGCCGGTTGATGAAGAGGGACTAAGAGTTTACCCTTCGGTCGATTCTACTCCGCTTTTTGTAATCGCCGCATGCGAGTACATTAAGAGATCTGGTGATTGGCAATTCGCAGAGGAAGTTTCGGAAAACATACGAAATGCCGTGGACTGGATGATTCACTATGGTGACAAAGATAGAGATCTTCTTATAGAATTTCTGGCCCAGAACCCCAATACGATTCAGAACCAAGGTTGGATGGACTCGGGTGATTCGATAAAAAATCCCGACGGAACCAAGCCTGAAGGTCCTTACGCGCTGGTAGAAGTTCAGGGTTATCAGTACATGGCTCTTATGCTCGCAGCTGACTTTTTCGAAAAAGACAGTGTGTATTCTGAATTGCTGCGTCAAAGAGCCAGAGATTTGAAAATGAAATTTAACAGAGATTTCTGGATGGAGGATGAAAATTTTTTTGCTTCTGGGCTGGACGGCCAAAAGAACCAGATAAAAGAATTACGCTCCAACGTGGGGCATCTTCTGATGACGGGTATTATTGATGAGGAAAAAGTACCGTTTGTTGTGAAGCGCTTAATGCAGCCGGATATGTTTTGTGAAGGAGACGACGGAGGCGGTATAAGAACACTTTCTTCAAATTCGCCTAATTTTTCAGACCAGGCGCCATCCGGATACCACAACGGCAGTATCTGGCCACATGATAACGCCGTTATTTATCTTGGACTGCAAAGATATGGGTATTTGCAAGAAGCGGAGCGCGAAAAAAACGCTGTCCTTGATGCCCAAAAGCATCTCGCAGATCTTGATGGTTTGTATGACAGAGAACTTTATATGGTAGACCGACGAGGTCGTTTAAAACCCTACCCAACCGCTCAACACCCGCAGGGTTGGGTTGTTAACGCCAATTTACTTTGGACTGCAGAATTAGAATCGGTCAAGCAAGCAACTTAAATCCCATTGAACAAAAGTATCTAGTTCGTAAAGACCTGCGTAAACATTTTGCCGTAGACTCCCCCGTCGATGGCGCCAATACCGACTTTCTTAAATGCCGGATCCAGGATATTGCGTCTGTGACCTTCACTGTTCATTAACCCGGTATGTGCTCTTTGCACATTTGGGGCAAGAGCTAAGTTTTCTCCTGCAAACGAATATCCGATGCCTGCTTGTTCAAGTCTGTCGCCGACATCTTTGCCTTCCGGCGAGTAGTGCGAAAAGTAGCCTCGCTCAAACATATCTTTGGAGTGGGCCCGTCCAACGCTGGCAAGGCTCTCGTTCCAAACTAATGGTGCAATTCCCTGACTGACTCTTTCTTTATTGACCAAATCAAACATTATCTTTTCGCTTTGATTATCTACTGTCAGCTGTTTTTGGGTGAATTCAAGCGGGATAGAGCCTTTTTCTTCCGGCTTGACTGTCAGAAAGGTTAGTCCCTGCTTGGCAATCGGGCCAAAGATACTGTTAAAAGGACGCTCCAGAATCGTTGCTTTTGCGACTAGGAAAGAGCCGATTTTTGAATCAAAGATATCTTTTTTAATGTCTGGTCTCACCGGTAAAGAAACGACAAAGAGAAGCACAAATGAGGCAAAAAGCAACGTGTTAATGGTGGAGGGAATAAAGCCAAAAAGTCGGTTGGCTTTTGAAGCTGAAAGATTTTTGATCATTTTGGAAAGCAACCCGCCAAAGACTGAGAAAAACAAAGTTTCGGTAATTAACCAAACTAGTAAAAACCCAACCGGGTTGGCAGCAATTTTAGGCAAATTAAAAACTTTTATTAGAAGATCGGCTCCTTGAGGATAGAAAGTTAAAGCAAGTATCAGTGATACTAAAAACCCAATCAAATCGGCAATCTGAACAAAAAGCCCTCGCCTCTGGCCTTCGATTGCAAATATTACGGCTACCAAAATTATAATTAAATCTACCCAATTCATCGTCGAAATGGCTCGTACTGTTTTCGTTCTGATAATAAGAACTTAAATCGCACCCGCGTTTCTCCTCTCAAAATTTACAGAGTAAATTTTGTTTTAAGTTGTCTCTATTTATTCTGTTGCTATATTTTAAACTCTGAGGAATTGTCGATCAAGGCTAAATTCGGTATAATCAACAAGAATTTTACACATGGCCCGCTAGCTCAATGGTAGAGCAGTTGCCTTTTAAGCAATTGGTTACAGGTTCGAATCCTGTGCGGGTCACTCCATCTCTAAGTTCAATTGTATCCCCCGGAAGTCCAATCAACCTTTTTAATAAACCCGCTGGTTCTGCACCATCTTGAC
>CAZLVB010000009.1:0-29676 GCA_964562855.1 uncultured Gammaproteobacteria bacterium
TAACTTTGTTTTGATTGACCATAGAGCTGGTATTTTTATCCATCGAACCGCGCATGTCGGAAATCAGTTGAGTTAAAAGTTTTGTGGTTTCGTCGGAACTTTTGGAATCGATCAGTTTTTTGATTTGAAGATAAATTACTCCTAGGGCCAGAATTACTAAAACGGCGACAATCAGGATAATAGTCAGCGGGTCCATCGCAGGAATTTTATCATATTGTTATATTGCTCAATGAAACAATTAAAATAGATTTATGCATCGACTTTTGCCTTTTTCGTTTTTGATATTTTTCTTATCCTCCTTTGGCCTTTCATGGATAGTTGTCGAAACTAACCCTCAAAATGCCCCTTGGTACATTTTTGCTGCATTTGTCATTTTATTGTTCCTCTTATTGTTTAATCTTCTAGGTTTAGTACTATATTTTGCCAGGACCAGATTTTACAAACGCTACAGTGCCAATTGGTATTTTTATACCTCTTTCAAGATGGCATTTTTCGTGGCCTTGTTTGTGGCAATTGTGACAACACTGGCCATTTGGCAGTTGATAACACTTTTAAACGTGGTGTTAACGATTCTGGCTGTTTCTCTTTTTGCGTTTTGGAGTTATTTGGGGAAAAGATAAAGAATTTTCAATTTACAATTTTAAATTTTTATTGAATCTTCAATGTTTCAAATTAAATTATTAAAAATTAGAAATTAGAAATTTAATCCGCTAAGATTATTATTCCCTCGCGCCAGCCACCGGGATCTTTGGTGATGTTGCCGTCTTTTTTGTAAATATGAGACGTGACAGCAATTGCCTTATTTTGTAAATCTTGTGGTATTGACCAGTTAAGTTTAAACGGAAAGGAAATTCTCTCACCTATCATTTGCCAATCACCATCGGCGTAAGCTTTTAGCCAAAATTGGACTTTTTCTACGTTTTCTTGATCATCAACCGCAAGCTCCAAGACTAAAGTTTCGCCCCTAATTATTTCTCCGGCTCCTGGTGAAATTATCCTGCCTCCAGGCGAGGCAGTTTTTTCGCCAGGCACCGGCAAATTGGTACGGCCAATTAAGGGTCTGGCGATTAAAAAAACGATAACTGCCCCAAAAACCAAAAGCGCGGCGACACCGAAAGGGTTAATCGGCCAGCCTTTGGCACTTTTTTCTATCGGGCCTCTTTTCTCTGCATCTTGCGGCATATTTTGCAGTTTAAGTTTAAAAATGTTAAGTGTCAAATTCTATCTGCTTTTTTATTTCAGGGGTCTTGAAAATACTGTCCATTGGGATAGAATGAGGCATGATGTCAACGGTAAAACCTCCATTTGTAAATAAAATACTTGTTGTTGGGCTTGGGTTAGTTGTCGGTTTTTTAACCTGGTTTATCCGTTTAGTTACCTTTTTTGGAGACATTACAATCTGGCTGGCAAAAAGAGTCCTTAATCTTGCCAATTTAACTTTAAAAAAACTCGATCTCGATGTTCGCAGAAGAGCTCCCAAGCTGGCTCATAAGGTGGACACTGTAATACACCATCCTATTCTTTACGAGGAAAGAAATTTCAAAGTCGGTTTAGCGACGGTTTTTATAATCATCGCCGCGGTTTGGTTCTTTACCAAAGACTTGCCCAGCCCCAAGCAGCTGGAAAGCCGTCAGGTACCTCAGACGACAAAAATTTATGATCGCAATGGAGAACTACTATACAATATCTACACAGACCAAAACCGCACCATCGTGCCGCTTTCGGAAATTCCCGACGATTTAAAGCACGCGACAATTGCCATCGAGGACAAAGATTTTTACAGACATCGCGGATTCGATATTTACGGCATAACCAGAGCGGCCAGAAAAACTCTCTTTGAAGGAAACCTTCAGGGAGGATCGACAATTACCCAACAGTTGGTTAAAAGCGCCTTTTTGACACCGGAGAGAACGATAGACAGAAAGATAAAAGAGCTTTATCTGGCCTTTAGAGTCGAGATGGCTTTTTCGAAGGACAAAATTCTGGAAATGTATTTAAATCAGGTTCCTTATGGTGGTACCGCCTGGGGAGTGGCAGCGGCAGCTGAACAATACTTTGGTAAAGAAGTCAAAGATTTAAATCTTTCTGAATCTGCCCTTTTGGCGGGATTGCCGGCTGCACCAACCTATTATTCTCCATTCGGCAATGACCCGGAAAGGGCTAAAACTAGACAAAAATTGGTTCTAAAGAGAATGCTCGACGACGGCTACATATCACGCGCGCAGGCAGATGAGGCAGCTGCCCAAAAACTTAATTTCAGACAAGCCACGGTTGACATTAAAGCACCGCATTTTGTGATGTATGTACGCGAGTACTTGGCGAGCAAGTATGGAGAGCAGGTAGCTTCCCAGGGAGGTCTAAAAGTGACGACAACGCTGGATTTGGGTCTTCAGGAAAAAACCCAAGAAATTGTTAAAGATAACATCGATAAGCTGAAGGTCTATCGTGTTTCAAACGGTGCAGCACTGGTCACTAAACCAAAAACGGGTGAAATCCTGGCGATGGTCGGCTCGAAAGATTTTTTCGATCAATCGATAGACGGTAATGTCAACGTGACTGTGGCCTCAAGGCAGCCAGGATCGTCAATTAAGCCCATAAACTATGCAACCGCGCTTGAAAGAAGGTTAATAACCTTAGCCACCATTATTATGGATGTACCGACGACTTTTTCCGGCGGCCCGAGACCGTATCGGCCGGTAAATTACGACGGTAAATCCCATGGGCCGGTTACTGTCAGAAACGCACTAGGTAATTCCTACAATATTCCGGCTGTCAAAGTTTTGGCAATAAATGGTGTTGGTGAGATGATCAAAAAAGCGCGCGATATGGGAATTACCACATTTGAAGACGAGGCAAGATATGGTCTTTCACTTACCTTGGGCGGAGGCGAGGTCAGAATGACAGACATGGCGACTGCTTTTGGCGTATTTGCCAACGAGGGCCTAAGGCAGGATGTAGTCTCTGTTTTAAAAATTGAGGATTCAGAGGGCAGAACAATTGAGGAATTTAAACAGAAAGCTGGCCGACGGGTTCTTTCCAGGGAAGTTTCCTTTTTGATTTCATCCATTCTTTCCGACAACGGAGCCAGGTCTGCCGCTTTCGGGGCTAACAGTCTTTTGAAGATAGATGGTAAAACTGTTGCAGTAAAAACCGGTACAACAGACGACAAACGTGATAACTGGACAATCGGTTATACACCAAGTTATCTGGTGGGGGTTTGGGTGGGCAATAACGACAACACACCGATGAACCCGGCCATAACTTCCGGTATCACCGGCGCAACACCAATCTGGAATCAAATAGTAAAAGAAGTCTTGAAGGATAAGATAAACGAGGCATTTAAAGTTCCTTCCGGTGTTGTCGGATTAGAAACTTGTTCTGTCACCGGTGGGGCCAAGAATGAAAAATGCAGTGGCAGGTTTGAATATTTTTTGGCTGGGACTGAACCAAAAAAGGATACTTTTGCCAAAGCCAAAGTTTGGGTCGATAAAACAACCGGGCAAGTGGTCGAGCCCGGCTCCCCAAATGCCGAAGAAAAAGAAGAGGTTGTTGTGAAAGACCCATACTCGCAAAAAGACTTTTGTGTTTCCTGCCCGCAACCTGCGCCCTCCCCGACTCCTGAACCTGGTGCGTAGTCTTCAGAAAACCAGCGAGAAAAATTACAATTATGCTAGAATTTTCCCGTCGTGAAGAAAATATACCTGACGACGGCGATCCCATACGTAAATGCGGCACCGCATATTGGTTTTGCTCTTGAGGTGGTGCAGTCGGATTGTCTGGCGCGATTTTATAGAGCGCTAGGTTTTGACGTGTTTTTTTCTTCGGGATCCGATGAGAACAGCCTCAAGAATGTCCAGGCCGCTGAAGCTGAGGGCGTTTTGACCCAAAAACTAGTCGATAAATACGCAAAGGAATTTGAAAAACTGAAGGACTCCCTAAATCTCTCTTGGGACATATTTAACAGAACCAGCGCGAAGCATCATTTTGCCGGTGCTCAAAAATTATGGGGATGGTGTAAAAGCGAGGATATATATAAGAAGAAATATCGGGGACTTTACTGTGTTGGCTGTGAAGTCTTTTACAATCCGAAAGAATTACAAAATGGGCAGTGTCCGGAAGGCCATACTAATATTGAAGAGGTCGAAGAGGAAAATTATTTTTTCAAACTTTCCAATTATCAAGACTTTCTGGAAAAACTAGTTGTCACTGATAAATTGCGCATCATACCTCAAGTAAGAAAAAATGAAGTGTTATCCTTTATTAAACAAGGGCTAGAGGACTTCTCTGTTTCGCGTTCAGTCGACCGGGCTCACGGTTGGGGTGTACCGGTACCTGGTGACAATTCTCAGGTTATGTACGTATGGTTCGACGCCTTAACAACTTATTTGACGGCTTTGGGATTTGGTTCTGCAAAGCAGAATTTATACCAAAAATACTGGGCGGATAATCCCAACCGGTTGCATGTGATTGGCAAGGGCATTTTAAGATTCCACGCTCTTTTTTGGCCGGCAATGCTTGCTTCGGCTGGACTGCCATTACCTACCTGCGAGTTCGTTCACGGCTATGTTACGGTTGAGGGGCAGAAAATTTCCAAGTCTCTTGGTAATATTATTGACCCATTTGAGTTAGTTAGCCAATTCGGCATTGATCCGGTTAGATTTTATTTGCTGCGAGAGATTCCTTCTTGGGGCGACGGCGACTTTTCATTAAACAGGTTAAAGGAACTTTATAATGGCGAACTGGCAAACGGCTTGGGCAATTTAGTGGCGAGAGTCGGGCGACTTTGTGCCGATGTCAATTTGAATTTACCGCCGAAGAAGAATTTTAAGTTTAAAAAGGCCGTTGCCGATAATCTTAGAAATTTTAGGTTTGATTTGGCTATTCTTTCACTTTGGGGAGAAATTGCGGCTTTGGACAAACGGATTAATGAGGAAAAACCCTGGGAACTTGAGGGTCGGACCCTGAAGAGAACGATAACGCCGCTTGCTCAAGAAGTCCGCGAAATTGCATTTAACTTAAGTCCGTTTTTGCCCAAAACCGCTGAAAAAATTCTGGACCAGTTTACCGGAAAAGTTACCCAGCAATCCCCTCTTTTCCCGCGAATATGACCAAACCGGCAAAAAAACTTTTTGCTTGGGACTTCCATGGAACTTTGGAGCAGGGTACAGAAGTCGGCTTTACTGAAATCTTGCGAAAAATCGCACGCAAAATAAATTACAAGACGCGGATTTCTCTTTCTGCGGTCCGCAAACATTATGGTATCAGCATTCTCGATTATTTAAGACAATTCTTTCCAACGCTTTCAAACAGGGACATTTATGAGCTGAGAGAGTATATTCGCGACATCCAAAACCGGAAACACATTGAACAATATATCAAACCAGCTCCTTATGCTCATGAGGTACTGGCGAAAATAAAAGATTCCGGACATAAAAACATTGTCGTTTCTACTTCTTCGCAACCGCACATTCTGCGATTCCTTGAAGTCGTCGGGTTAACCGGTTATTTTGATGAAATCTTTGGGATAGACAGGCATGTGCTTG
Organism: uncultured Gammaproteobacteria bacterium; assembly: GCA_964562855.1. Taxonomy (GTDB): domain Bacteria; phylum Patescibacteriota; class Microgenomatia; order Curtissbacterales; family GWA2-41-24; genus 2-12-FULL-41-17. Next base: position 5,544 of record CAZLVB010000009.1, read on the forward strand.
AAGGCAAGTTCGATATTGCAAAAGAGAAATCTCGCGCGATTAGCAGTTTCGCAAGAAAGCATAAAATCGAAAGCAAAAATACTGTGGTCATCGGTGATAGAGAGGGCGATATCGAGGCAGGGATTCTTTTAGGCGCAAAAACCTATCAATATATAACACCAGACTTGCCTCATGTGGCGACTAATGCAGATTTTAAGATTTACGATTTGCGGGATATTTTAAGGGAACTTTAATGTTTTTCGATTCGCATGCACATTTAGAGGCAATTAGTAATTTAGCAGAAAAACTCAAAGAAGTCCAGAGCAAGGGTGTTTCTAATATCATCACCATTGGTACTTCACTCGAAACAAGTAAGGGGGCACAAGAAATCGCCAAGAAATATTCAAAAGAAGGCTTAAAAATTTATTCGAGCTGCGGAATTCACCCCCAAGACGGAAAAGAAGAAGTTAAAAAACTTGGTTTGTATCAATGTATTAATACATTAAAACAAATAACTGAATCATCGAATAAAGTTATTGCTATTGGCGAATGCGGTCTTGACTATTATTTGGAGTCGAGTCGCCAGAGGCCAGAGACCAGTGTCCAAGATAAAAAATTTCAAAGAGAGCTTTTTGAAGAACAAATTAAACTTGCGCAGGAGTTGAAATTGCCGATAGTCATCCACTGTCGCAATGCGTGGGATGAAATCTTAAGTCCATTGACTACCGACTACAGACTACGGACTAAATCAACTGGTGTTTTCCATTCATGGACCGGTGACTGGCAAGCGGCAAAAAGGGCATTGAATTTGGGATTTTATATTTCTTTTTCCGGAATTGTCACTTTCAAAAACGCGAAGGCGATTGTTGAAGTTGCAAAAAAGACACCTATTGATCGAATATTAGTCGAGACTGATTCGCCATTTTTGGCCCCAGAGCCTCTGCGCAGTAAACAAAATGAACCCAAAAATGTTAAAATAATCACTGCTTTCTTAGCCAAGCTGCGAAACATTGCCCCGGATAAAATGGCACAAATGACGACACAGAACGCGCGACGGCTATTCGGGATCTAGAAAATTGACCTAATTAATCTAATTGGTCTAATTTCTAAAATTGGACATTTTGTCATTAGGATTTTATTAGAAAGAAGAGCAATTAGTACTTAGAAATTTATTTAAATGATTAAACGATTTGTTGAACGCTACGATCGCCAAGTCCACAGATTCCTGGAAATATTGCCGGGTTCTTTTTCGTGGACTTTAATATTGTTTCCGCTGTGGGGCAGTTTTTGGATTCCCCATTATGTTGCTTATTATGTAATTCTTTTTATCATTTTCTGGTTTTACAAATCGGCCATGCTGGCGTTTACCTCGGTTGTTTCTCATGTCAAACTTAATGCATCTTTAAAATATGATTGGCTAAGCGATGCCCAAAAGCAGCCGAATTTTGAAAAGCTTCATCATTTGGTTATTGTCCCCACTTATAAAGAGCCGCTACATATTCTTGAGAGGGGTCTTGATTCGCTGGTAATGCAGGAAGTTGATAAAAAACAGCTTTCCGTTTGCATGGCTTTCGAAAAGAGAGAAGGCAAAGAGGCGCGTCAAAAGGCACAGACTATCAGGAAAAAATACGGCAAGATTTTTGCCAACTTAATTATTACTTTTCATCCGGATATTGCTCACGAAGTCAAAGGCAAATCGTCAAACGAAGCGTGGGCAGTGAAAATCGCCAAAAAAATGTTAATCGACAAGCAAAAAATGGATATTAATTTCACAACAGTAACATCAAAAGACGCGGATGGGGTTTTTTCTGAAAAATATTTTTCGGCTCTCTCATACCTGTTTTTAACTGACGAAAACCGTTACCTTAGATTTTGGCAGCCGATAATTCTTTTTTACACCAACATCTGGCGAGTCCCGGCACCGATAAGAGTTATGAATAGCCTTGGGTCAGTGTGGCAAACCGCCCAAAATTCTCGGACCGACAGATTAGTCAACTACTCGATGTATTCTCTCTCTATGAAACTTTTAGTAGAGGTCGGTTACTGGGATGTTGATGTTATTCCCGAAGATTACCGCATTTTTTTCAAAAGCTTTTTTGCCAAAGAGGGCAAGGTCGATGTTGTGCCCATTTTTTTACCGGCTTATGCCGATGCCGCTGAATCCACAACTTATATTAAATCCTTAATTAACTTCTACGAGCAGGAAAGGCGCTGGGCTTGGGGAGTTTCGGACGACGCCTACTTTATTAAAAAATGGTTAACTCATACGCATATTCCCTTTTGGAGAAGAACTATTAGAGTCTTCAAGGTTCTTGAGGACCATTTCCTTTGGCCGGTTAACTGGTTTGCAATAACTCTGGGAGCAACAGTTCCGGTTATCCTAAATCCGGTTTTTGCCCAAACAGTAATGGGCCAAAATCTGCCAAGAGTTGCTTTTGGGGTTTTAAGCGTCACTTGGCTTTTTTTGGCGACGATTTTGATAGTCGACTTTCGTCAGAGACCAAAAAGAGATGTCCATGCTTCCCTTTTCAAAAAAATTCTGATGCCTTTTGAATTCGTCCTGATGCCAGTGGTTACTTTAATCTTTACAGCACTCCCCGGAATCGACGCCCATACGAGGCTGATGCTGGGGAAGTATTTGGAATATAAGGTCACTGAAAAAGTATAAACTTCGATTAAGTGGAAGTGACCTTTTCGATGAATAAGGTAACGGAGAAAGTCTAGATTTCAATTGGAAGTTACCTTTTCTGCGAATAAAGTGACGGAGAAGGTTTAGAAAGTTAACTTTTCTTTTTGTAAAATCTGTCTAAAAATTCCTTGGCGCTAATTATCGGGATATTTTCAAACTTTCTGATGGACAAAAGGTGTTTTTTATCCCCGGATATTATGTAATTTGCTTTTGCTTCCAAAGCGCACTCCAGCACCCGATTATCGACAGGGTCTTTTTTAATAATGTTAATTGCCTGTTTGGGTTCAACTATTTTGGCAAATTTGCCAATTCCTTCGATAATCTCAACAATATCGTCTTGCGACCATCGGAATTTATCCTTTAACTTTTGAGAAAGTTCAAGAAGAAGCGCGCGGCTTGTAAAAAGCGCAATTTGGCCTCCTCTTGCCAGTTCTAAACAAGTTCTGGGGTTGCCGCCGAAGAGAATGGCTGAGACAAAAATGTTGGTATCAAAGATAACTTTTGGCTTAGGCCTCATGAAGAATGCGGTCAATATCCGCTTCGGAGGTTATGCCATAGCCTTTGGCAGTTTCTGCGCCCTTATTGTAGATTCTTTGCCAGCGGGCATCTTCTGCCATCTGCTCTATGAGGGAAGTGATATAAGCGCTTCGTGACTGGCCGCTGACCTTTCTTTCTTTTTCCAGCTTTTTTAGAGTAGCTTTTGGCAGAGAGATGGAAACTACTTCGGTGTTATTGCGGACAATATTTTTCATACAGTGTAATAATATTACATACTGGCCATTACGTCAAGCCCTAGTTGGCTTGACAGGCTAATTTTCACAAGGTATCCTTCAAACTTCATGTCCCTGTCCGACGAAGATCACCGGAGACGCCGATTGTTAGTCACCCTTTGGGGACTCTCAATGATCCCAATTATCGGGATCTTTTTTTTAGGCTTGATCTTAACTCAAAATAATAAATTCATCCAGGCTTTTAATAATCACTCTTCAAAAAGTAATGTCGAGATATTCGGCTTTGCTCCTTACTGGACGCTTTCCAAAATAAAAAATGTTGATTGGAACACCTTGAGTACTTTTGCTTACTTTTCCCTGCCGGTTACTGCTGACGGGTCGATTGACAGAAATTCTTATGAATTTAGTGTTTTTGAAAAGGAACAACTAGATGGACTTTTTGCCGAGGCAAAAAAGCACCAAGTCAGGCGGGTTATCACACTAACCCAAATGGAGCCGATGACCATTGAAGCATTTTTAAATAATCGAGATTCTTGGGAAAAATTAAGCCAAGAGACTGTGCAAATACTGGCGGCGCGAGATTTAGACGGAGTGAATATCGATTTTGAATATATACCTTCCAATAATCTTTTAAGGGATAAATTTTCAGATTTCGTGAGTTATTATTCAAGATATCTCAAGGACAATCTAAAAAACCCGTATATCACTGTTTCGGTTTTAGCCTCTTCTGTTCGCTTTAACCGCATTTATGACATTGAAGAGCTTTCAAAAACAACAGATGGAGTAATGATGATGGCATATGACTTTTATTATCCAGGATCACCAACCATCGGCCCGACCGCTCCGCTTTATGGTTTTAATGAAGGTAAAGGGCCCTTCTGGTATGACGTTTCAACCGCGGTTGATGATTTCCTAAAAGTTGCGCCAGCCGAAAAAATAATCATGGGTATACCCTATTACGGATGGAATTATCCCGCTTACACGCCAGCCCCAAAAACCGAAAAAATAGCCTGGACAAAGCCTTCGGCAACTACTTTGGATAAGGCCCAAAAAGAAAAGCTTTTGACGGTTACGCCAATAGGCGGCTGGGATAGTCAGGCGCAGGTTGCCTGGAAGGGATACTGGGATGGTGACAACTGGCAGGTTTTTTATCTAGAAGATAAAAATTCACTTTCTAAAAAATATGACTTGGTTAATGAAAAAGGGCTTGGCGGAGTTGGCCTCTGGGCTCTTGGTTATGAATCAGAAAACGATGCAGTCTGGAGTTTGCTTGCGGCAAAATTCTCCCCGTCAAATCACGAAGTCCAAATATAGGCAAGATGCAATTTCCAAAGATGCCTGTCAAGATTGAAAAAAGATTAATTCTTGTGGTGTTTGTGGCTATTTTAGCCGGATTGGTCAGTCTTTTTTACAAACCAGCATTAGGCACTTCGGGGGTTAGTTCTTTCGATTCAAATGGGAAATATCTGGCGGCAAAAAATGGGGTCAGGGGGCAAAAGGATTGGAGTCCACAAGGATTCGGCTCCGGTGAGTATCTTGAATCAATCCCAAAAATCAAGGCCGGAGCTGTTTTGAATTTGGAAACCGGTGAGGTCCTATGGTCTTTGAATTTAAAAGAAAGAATTGCTCCCGCCTCGCTATCGAAGCTGGCGACTGCTGCAACCGCGTTTGATATTGCACCGCTTTCTCAAGTTGTAAGCGTGACAGATGATGCCGCAGACCAAATTCCCACAAAATTGGGTCTTAGGCAAGGGGAAAGATTAACCCTTGAGGAAGCGTTGAAGGCGGCAATTTTAACCAGCGCTAATGACGCAACAGAGGCAATTGCCGAATCGATAGGTTCTGATTTAGGCGGGGGTACTTCAACTTTTATGAATTTGGTCAACTTAAAACTTTCAAAAATCGGGGCAGGTGAATCGCATTTTGAAACTGCCACGGGACTAGATAATGCCAATCATTATTCAACTGTTTATGATCTTTCAATCATTGCCCATGACATCTTTAAAAACTATCCGTTCATAAAAGAGGTCGCCTCCCAGAAATATTTTAGGCTGAACCCTGATAATAACCACCGGTTAATCGATTTGCCTAACTGGAATGCTCTTTTGGGAACTTATCCGGGAGTCAATGGGCTAAAAATAGGTTATACCGAAAATGCCGGCCATGTGACAATTGTCACTGCCCAAAGAGAAGGTAAAAATCTGATGGCGATTGTAATCGGGGCGAGTACTTTGGAGAACAGAGAGATTGGGGCGGCGACACTTCTAAATTATGGCTTTAGTCAATACGGGATTGATCCTTATCCTGTCGAAAATCTTAATTTGGTCGACAGATTCGAAGACTGGCGCAGGCAACTCTCACAAAGGAGAGAAACCGAGGATAGGGAGATTGTTGCTAGAGTCCAAGAGGCTCAATCAACTATCGACGATAAAGGTAAAGATTTAGCAAAAAAACCTCAAAGTCCAGTTTTAGAAACTCAAAAAGTAGAGCAAATCTCTCAAGATGTACAAACTATTGCCGCAAATTTAGTTGAAAACAAAGACCAGCTACTTAAATAAAGTTTACTTTTTTAGGTTCCTCCGGGCCTTTAATTTAATCTGGTAGTTTCTTTCTGAAAATATAAAGAGAGGCCGCTTTTTTATAGGGGACAGAAAGTACTGGGCCCGAGTATTCACCAATCTCTTCCAGGAGTTTGACCCAGTTAACTAGAGGAAAATCATCCGGGACTATACCCTCAAAAGTATGTTTGGTTTCTTCAAAACTGTCTGGGTAAAGAGATTTCCACTGTTCATCGCTTTCTATCTCAGTGAGAAAATCCTCCAAATCTTCAGTTTGTAAAACTACTTCCTTACCACCAACATCAGCAACTACTGCACCAACTAGTTCGAAATCTTCTCTTGCTTGCAAATTACTTGCTGCTTCCCACCAATCATTGCATACGACATATCCTCCTGTTTTAACGAGTTTGGAAGGGTGATCCGCCCAAAAATTAAAAAGTATTAACAAATCGATCTCGTGAGTTGGAGTAAATTCTTCAGCATCTGCACAATAGGCTTCGTAGCCTGCTTCTTGGAGTACTTCTACTGCAACTGTTTCTCTGTCCACAAAAATAATTCGTGCAGAACTAAGTTTTTCCACTTTTGCAGGTGCCACATGAGTTGAGCACCCTGGGTAGTAAACCATCCGTATATCTAGTTTAAATTCTTCAAGGAACACGTTAATTCCACTTGTTAAAAAATCTTCTGAATAACCATAAATCTCAGGTCGCTCTGTCATTTTACTCGTGGTGTAAAGCTTCGATCGGTTCAAGACGATAAGCGCGATGAGCAATTGAAAAATCAAGGTCAAGAGCAACTGCTCAAAGAAGTACAAACATTTGCAGAAAACCTGCAAAAACCGACTGTCACTAATGGCTCATAATTTAAGACCTATAATTTTAGCTATATTGTTGGAATTTTGCAAGTTTGGGGCTTTAGCTTAGCTCTATAACCCGAAGGTAGCAGCCAGCCTATCGTAGGCCGGTAAAAGTTCTCCTAGATCTGCTTGATGGTCTTCCGGCTTTTTTCTAAACCAGGTCAAAACACCAAATACCGCTTTAACCGTTTTTTGGACTTTCTCTTGAACTTTAGCATCAAGACTATCATAATTTTCAATAAACTGATCAGGAAAGAATCTTATTACTGTTAAAGCAGATGCAAAGAGCTCATCAAAATTTGAGTAAGGGTGGCCATAAGTCCCTTCTTGACCATATTTGTCAGGAGGAAGGTTAACATAATTAGATTCGTCGAAAATACTGAAATAGGGATTTTCCTCAACTTCTTTTGGTACACCAAAAAGGCCAAAGGAGGGCATAGGAATTTTAAAAAGATCTGGATCAATTTCGGCAGCTCCCTCGACTAAACCTTTAAAAGCATTAAAAACTTCTGAGCTTGGGCCTAGATCTGCTTTAAGAGTTAGGAATTGTTCCATAACTCCATGGCAAGTTTCATGGAAGATTTTTGCCAGTCCTTCATCTTGGAATTCGGGAGATGTAAACAAATTAGATGGCACTTTGGTTTGTCCTTCGGAATAAACTCCTCCCCTGTATTCTATGTTTTCGTCTTTAAAAATATAAACTTGTGGAGCACCCCTCGGCGTAAATTTATCAAAAACTGCAAGCATTTTATCAATTCTCTTTTTTGTTTCCTCATCTAGCTGAATTTCCGAGTAAAACCGTACCTTTTGATATTCTTCACCAGATATATGTGTATCAAAAGAAATGTCAACTGGGTAAGAGGTTGTTTTTGATTCATCTGTTTCAATGTTTCTTTCTTCCACGTGCAGATAAACTCTTTGGGGCTTATTTGGTGAAACAGAGGCTGGATATGCCACAAGTTCCCAGTATTTCCTACCTTCAATTTCACTTTCTAGAGCGCTTGAGGCATATCCTCCGAAACCAACATTCAATCTCTGACGAAGCACAGCGTCAGAACTTGAAATACTAAAGGTTGCACTTTTTTCTGTGGTAGAAGCTTTTAAAGCTTCTTGATCAATTAAAAATCGCCAACCGTCTATTTTTACATTAACATATGGGGTTTCGATAACTTCGCCATCTTTATAAATTCTTTGGGTATCTAGGATAGACCGTCCATTTTCTGGCCTTTCATTTTCAAGGACTGAACCGATGCCGACGCCTATAGCACCTCCTGCTGCTGCAGCGGCTGTAATCTGAAGACCTCTAACAATAAAGGCACGCCTTGGGAGAATCTTGGGGATTGATTTACGTTCAGACATAGGCGGGAATTATAAGGGCTAAAAATCAATTTGTCAAACTATGGGTCTGCGAAGCTTGAAAAAGTTATTTGTAAACTTGCTGGCGGTGCTCGATAATCACGATTTCAACAACACCTGTTTCGGACAGTTGGTAGACGATTCGAAATGGCCAAGCTCTTAGCGTCCTTAAGCCTTCAAACTCACCTCTTAATTTTTTCCCGATGTATGGCTCTTGGGCTAGAAGTTCTATCTTTTTGATAATTTTGGCCCGATCGGATTTTTGGGTTTTTTTGAGAAATTTGCTGGCTTTTGGAGAATATTCGACCCTCACTTCAGATCTTTGGGATTAATTTTTAGCTCCTTCAGGAGAGCCTCGTGAGAGATACCTTTGCCAGCCGCAAGCTCTGCCTGAGCCTTTCTTATATCTCTGACCAGCTTTTTGTTTGCCATAATTTCCATGGTCTCCTCCCAAGCCTCAACTTCTTCCGGGGGCATGACTACAGCCTGGGCACTGCCACGTCTGGTAATTGTGAACCTTTTAAATTTTTTGGATACTTCATCCAAGAGGGTGTAAAAATTACTACGCGCTTTGCTGGCAGAAATGGTCGAATCAAGAGTCTTCATGGTTTTAGCAATAGTACCAAATTCGGTACCATTTGTCAAAGGCTCTAAATCTGGTGAGTCTGATAAAATAGACCTCCATGGAAACTGCAACATTGGCCGGTGGATGTTTTTGGTGCACCGAGGCAGTTTTTAAAAGATTAAAAGGTGTAAAGTCTGTCGCATCAGGGTATACCGGAGGAACGGTTAATAACCCTACTTACGAGGATGTCTGCTCGGGTACAACCGGCCATGCGGAGGCAATTCAAGTGACTTTTGACCCTAAAGTTATTCCCTACCAAAAACTCCTTGAGATTTTTTTCGCTTTGCACGATCCGACAACTTTGAATCGCCAAGGGAATGATTTCGGTACGCAATATAGATCTGCCATTTTTTACCATGATGAGGAGCAAAAAAATACAGCAGTGCGATCTAAAGAGAAAGCTCAAAAAAACTTTAATGGAGATATAGTCACCGAAATTGTGCCTTTTAGTAAATTTTTTGAGGCGGAAAATTATCATAAAAACTACTATGATAGTAATCGCAGTCAGGGTTACTGTCAGGTTGTGATTGACCCAAAGGTTAAAAAGTTGTTAGAAGAATATAAAAAGGATGTTAAAGAAGAATATCTAAGTTAATTTTCAATGAACTTAAAAGTAATCTTTTTGCTGATCGGAATAATTGTACTTGCGTCAGGCGCACTGATTGTAAAAAACAAAAATCAATTTAAACCTAATAACGGTGCCGCACAAACCAGTCAGCCTCAAGATACCAGTTCGCCTATGGCCGTAGATATCAATGCCGCTTTTGCAATTTATACAAACGGGACATTCCGCATATTTTCCGCCTCCATGTATCACAACTTATCAGAGGATGTTTTTATTGAATCGAAAAATCCAAATATTGTGCAGGTAAAAAAGAAGGGGGTTACTTGGGGTAATTTTTTTGGGACATTGCCGATGAAACTAACAAGTGAATGTCTGACAACGGGAACGGGGCAAACTTTTTGCAGCGGCCAAGGCCCAACTCTAAAATTTTACCTTAACGGACAACAAGTGGAAAATTTTCTTTCTATGGAAATTCATCAAAATGACCGGGCGTTGATAAGTTTCGGCAACGAAAATGAAACGCAAATTAAATTGCAGCTTCAGAGGGCAGATACGATATTAAGGTAGACTCTATTTGATTTTTTGTGAGGGCAGGATTTTAAGCCGGTCGACGATTAACTCGCTGAAAAGGGCAAAAGGAAGTGTTACTGCGCCAATTATCAAAAGTATTTTGAAGGTGATAGGTTCCCCGGTTGTTAGGGTTATGGCAATCATGTCTTCGATGATCCCGACAACGAAGCCAAATACCAAAAACTCTAAGAAGATTTCGGTTTTTGTGCCCAAATAGGGAATATCAATTTTGTCTACAACCAATTCTCCAAGCAAGGCGAACGGCAGAGCAACAAGGAAAATTATCACAAGAAGATTGAGAGAAAACTGGGCATCGGTTGCCAAAAAGACTGCCAGTAAATCTTCGACGACGCCGACGCCAAGGCCCAAGATCAAGAACTCGAAAAATAGCAGGATGTTTCTTTTTAGCATTAATACACTCAAGAATAATATAACAAAATATAGAGAATAACTGAGGAGTGTTGGAATTTTTACAAAAATTCTGGAGTTATAACAGTGTTATAACGTGACTAATTTTCTTAGCCTTGCTTTCTTGCATATTTTTGCCATTCGGGAGTAACTTTCCCTTCGGCAAGACGCGCAGGCAAAATATCCAGATTCTGTTCTTCGATTCTCGTCCTGACCCTTTCTTCCAGCTCTTCTGTTGTTAATTCTTCCATTCCTAACCATTTATTTAACGTTTGAAGGTTGCGGGCCAATTCTTTCGGAGAAGGCGGAATTACCTTTTCGTAAAACTGCCGTACAGCTTTTTTGCTTCCTCTTTCGGACATTTGGCGGAAATATACATCAAATGAAGATTTTTGGCAAAGTGCTTTGGGTAAATTTCTGCTATATTTAGTGTGGTGTTTTCGCTAACGCAGAATTACCTAACGCGCGGGTTTTGGGGAGATGAAGCCTGGACTTCTTTGATATCGCAACTCCCCTATTTTCAGATGCTCAAAACCACCGCTGCCGACTTTCACCCGCCGGCTTATTATTCGGTGATTGAACTTGTTTATAAATTTTTGCCGCCGACGGAAGTCAACACGCGCCTTGTTTCGATTGTTTTTTATTTTTTGACGTTATTTTTGGTTTACAAATTAGCAGCCGACATCAAAGGAAGATTGTTCGGCGTAATCTCGACTGCGGTTGTTGCTTTAAATCCGATCTTTTTTACATACGCTTTTGAAGCTCGAAACTACACAATGTTTGCGTTTGCGGCAACCGGATCGATCTATTATCTGATAAGACTCAGTGAGCAATTTACAAAACTGCGGGCTTTGGGCTTTGTTTTCTTTTCTACCCTTGGAATTTATACGCATTACTACATGTTCTTTACTTTGGCTGCACAAAGCTTTTATCTTGTTTTGTTCGACAGAAAAATACTTTTAAGAATGGCCAGTCTTTATGCACTCGTCGCAGTTTTATATCTTCCATGGCTTCCGTTTTTAGCCGGTCAGCTCAAATCGGTTGGCCAAAATTACTGGATTGGCGGCATTGATAAGCGAACACACTATGAAGCCTTTCTTAGGATTTTGGGCGGAGAACATAAAAATATTTTCAGACCATTTCTTTTTGGAATTTCTATCTTTCTTCTGAGCATAGGTGTCCTGCAACATGCTCTTCGCCATAAGTTCGAGAAACCTTATCTTTTAATTTGGCTTTGGGCAACAGTGCCGTTTGTACTGGCAAGTCTTCCTGGACTGCGAACCGGAGAATTTTCATTGCCATTTAGGCCAATTTTCTTCTGGCGTTATTTAATCAACGCCTCGATTCCTTTGGCTTTAGTGATGGTTCACAGCAGTCAAAAACTTAAGAGGCCATTGTTTGCAGTGATTATCGCAGCCGTTGTTGTTTTGAGCGCAGCGATTGACCTTTTAAGTTTTGGCCGTAACCCCTATACTTTCCGACAGGTGTATCAAGAAAAAGTGCTGCCAGGAATAGAAACGAGTGATAAACTGGTAACCGTGCTTCCTTCTTTTGCGGAAGTTTTCTATTACCGCAACCGGTTTGGGCTCGACAACGAATTGCTAGTTTTGCCCGAAGGAATAGTTACATTTTCCGGTAAGAGCCTTTTGGATGCTTATGTGGCAAGCGGAAAGGTTAAGATCACGGAGGATATAGAAGGCAGGTATTTCGAACTAACGCCTGGACCTACATTGGAAATCAAAAATGATTAAAAAATTAATTGGAGAATTTAAAATCAATTACCTGATTTTGACATTTATTCTTTTCTTAATCTTCATTTCCCGCTTCCCTTCACTTTTTGAACCATTTTGGTACGGAGACGAAGGCATTTTTGCGGCGGTTGCCCGTAATTTGAATCAGGGCGGAGTGCTTTATGCGACCGCTTGGGATAACAAACCGCCGATGATTTATCTTACCTACGCTTTGATATTTAAATTTTTTGGTGTTTCGATGTTTTGGCTAAGATTGGTAACACTAGTTGTTGTCCTTTCGACTGCGACTTTAATTTACGAAATTGCAAAGAGTACATTAGGAGAAAAGCGGGCACTTTGGGCGACTCTTATTTTCGGTATTTTAACCTCGCTAAGAATAATCGAGGGCAATTTAGCACTGACCGAAATCTTTATGATTCTGCCGATTACTTTAGCAATGTTTTTGGTAATTTTTAGAAAATTTGATTACATCTCTCTTTTCGTTGCGGGGATTTTATTTGCAGGCGCCTCGCTTTATAAACAGGTGGGTGCCCTGGAGGCGGCAGCTTTAGGTTTATTTATATTTTTGGCAACTAAAAACTTTTTAGAGTTTGTAAAAAAGGGCGCGGTATTGGCACTGGGATTTTTAGTGCCGTTTGTCGCAGCTGTTTTGTATTTTGCGCCTAAAGAACTTTTGGATGATTATATTTTCGCTGCCTATACCTACTATCAAATTTATCTGGACGAGAGTCCCAGAAGAGCAATAATTATTAACTTTTTAAAATTTGCTCCGGTCGCTGCAGTAATTCTGTACGGACTATTCAAAAAGTTTAAGGACAAACAAGTCGGCATTTTTCATCTATTTTTACTGTGGACGGCTTTTTCGTTCTTGGGCAGCTTTTTTTCGGGCAGAACTTACGGCCACTATCTGGTGCAGGCAGTACCGGCTGTTTCGATTGTTTTCGCACGAGGCGATTTCCGAATGAGATTAAGGATGGTTCAGGTAGCTTTTGCCTCATTTTTCTTTATCCCGATTTTAATTTTGACCAAAATTCTTTTTGCCGATTTTCTTTCCGGGGGTCCTGTTAATCAGATTTCATACTGGCAAAATTTTGGTGATTTTATGACCGGCAAAAAAGGCCTAAATTCTTATAACGATTATTTTGACCAAAATGTCAACAGCATCATGGCTTTGTCTGATTTTTTAGTAATGAACAATGCGAAGGGTCAATACGTCTACATCTGGGGCGATTATCCCTGGCTTTATGCAATTTCTGACGTAAGAAATCCCACCCGATACGTTACGTCATTTCATGTATTTGGTGTTCCGAATGGTAAGAGTGAAGTTGAAGCTGATCTTTTGAAGAATTCACCTATTTATATTATTAAGCCTGCAAATTCAATTGGCTATTTTGTGGAACTTGAGCGGCTAACAAGTACGCGTTATACTTATTTGCTCACGGTTGAGAATTCTCGGATATTTATGAGAACAAGGTAGAATGGAGAATCGGGCAGGTCTATTTGCAGATAAACTTTCGTTCTCAATTATCATTTTTTCGGCAATATCGATTTTGGCTCAGATTTCTTTAATCCTTTCGGTGACTGGCAAATTGCCGCCCCAAATCCCAATTTTTTATTCAAAATCTTGGGGGGAACCGATGCTTGGACCGCCGCTTTCCATCTGGATTTTGCCTGCAGTAGCGGCAGGCACAACTATAGTTAATTTTTCCCTGGCTAGGTTTTTTTCGGGCGAAAACAAATTTACAGTCCGGACACTTTCGATTACAGTTCTTGTGGTAAATTTAATGGCTCTTTATGGTACGAGTAAAATAATCTCGCTTTTGATATGACTTTAATTTTGGTATTCGTAAGCACTTTGCTTTTGTCGTTGTTTTTAGTGCCGTTAACTATCTTTTTTGCCAGAAAATATAAATTCGTTGATGATCCCAAAAATCACAAACATCCGGCAATTCTCCACAAAAAAATTATCCCTCGGGCCGGAGGGGCACCGGTTTATCTGGCTCTTCTGGTTGCCGCCCTCTTATTTTTACCGACTGATCAAAAGATGGTGGGGATTTTTGGCGGCGGGCTTGTTTTAGTGATCGTCGGAATCATCGATGACAAGCTCGATTTAGGCAAGACGGTCAAGCTATTGTGCCAGATTCTTGCGGCGGCAATAGTTGTTGCAAGCGGCGTGGGCATTGCCTTTATTACCAATCCCCTCTCGGCAATCGGCCCAGGGCCAACCGAGGTAATAAGACTCGACGGATTGAGAATTATTTTTAACTTTTTGGGTGAACATTCAATTTTGGTCTGGGCTGATCTGTTTGCCATTGCCTGGATTGTCTGGGTAATTAATATGGTTAATTTTTCAAGCGGTGTTGACGGCCAAATGCCCGGCATTGTATTGGTGGCGCTTTTAGTGTTACTTTTTTCCAGTCTCCGATTTGGTGCTGATCCTAACCAAGTAGTAGTGAGCAGGCTGGCGGCGGCCGGAGTTGGCGCGACGCTGGGATTTTTAATTTTCAACTTTTATCCGGCCAAAATCTTCCCGGGGGATTCTGCTTCGTATTTGTTAGGTTATCTTGTGGCAGTGATTGCTATTCTTTCCGGGGCAAAAGTAGGCACGGCAATTTTGGTGATGGCCGTTCCCTTGGTTGACGGCGTATTCACGGTTATCAGACGGCTAAGTTTGGGCAAGTCCCCCTTTTTGGGTGATCGCGGCCACTTGCAACATAAGCTTTTAGATTTGGGTCTTTCGCAGCGGCAGGTAGCCTTGTTTTATTGGGGGCTGTGTGCTATTTTGGGGGCTGCCGCTTTAGGCCTTGATTCGCGCGGCAAATCGTTTGCACTTTTAGTGATTGCTGTTATTATTTTAGGGGGACTACTTTGGCTAAATTCGAATTTACCTCAAAAGGCCCAAAAATAATCTGGCTGCCCTTTTGGGTTCTTGTTTCTGCCCGTCCCAGACAATGGCTTAAAAATTTGGCGCTTTTTGCGCCTTTAGTTTTTGAGGGCGCTTTTTTTAATCCTGCCAAATTCTGGATTGTAGTTGTCGGCTTTTTGGTTTTTTCTGCTGTTGCCTCGGCCATTTACATAATTAATGATGTTATCGACCTTGAAAAAGATAAGTCCCACCCTTATAAAAGCAAACGGCCGATTGCCGCAGGCCGAATTAATCCTCAACTGGCTCTTTTGGCCGCCGTTTTAATCTTAGCCGCAGCTATCTTTGTTGCCTCCCGTCTTTCGGTCTTTTTTACAATGGCCATAACCGCCTATGCAGTTTTGCAGATATTTTATTCTCTTTTCCTGCGATCGATCATTCTTCTGGATGTAATGGCCATTGCCAGTGGATTTTTACTGCGCGTTTATGCCGGCGGAGTTTTAATCGATGCCCACGTGACTGTCTGGTTTATTTTAACCGTGGCCTCGATGGCTCTGTTTTTAGCAATCGGTAAAAGGAGGTCGGAGCGAACTTTGCTTACTGGTACTCGCGAAGGCACGCTTGAGACCAGAAAAATTCTTCTGCACTACCCGGAAACTCTTTTAGACTCTTTAACCGTGATGTTTGCCACGACTACCTGGCTTTCCTATACCATGTTTACATTTTTGCAGCCGCCGCCTTCTGCCGGTCCGCAGGTTTTAGTCCTATTTGGCGATTATCTACCGCGGACATTTTTAGCTTCGAAATGGCTGATGCTGACCGTACCTTTTGTGATTTATGGAGTGATGAGATATCTATATGTAATTTATGAGAAAAAAGAGGGTGAATCCCCGGAGAGAGTGCTGTTATCTGACATTCCGCTTTTGACTTCTATTGTTATCTGGACCGCACTGGTCTTTTTAATCATCTACGCCAGCGATATCTTGCCCGCCCGCTTTATTCGCTTTCTGCAGTAGAAAGGGTAACTGACTGAGCAGGAGATCGGCAAAATGCTCGGCGGCTGGATAAAAATTACAAGCTGAGAAACTATCTGGAGATGAAAAGCGATGTTGTCGTTGTGATTGTCAGTCCAGTTGTAGTTGACGTTAGCCAAACCGCCGCCGCGCAAATTACCACCGATCAACCGGTTATCGCGATCGAATTTATGTCTGTCTCCCTTAAAACTTCACCGCAACTCTTGTAAGTTTACAATCGCTACTGTATTTATTCGTCCTCCGAAACGAAAGTATTGGAGGCAACTGGAGTCAAACACGTAGTTTCCCTTCTTTGATTTTTTGCCGGAAATTTACACTTCTAAGCTCCATCGAGTTTAAAATTCAGAAATCTTTGGCCCTGCAAAAGACCCGGCGGCTTGGAATCGTGATTCCAAGTACATTAGCCGGAAGTCGCAGCTATTTTAAAAAAATTTAAGCCAAGTTTTCAAGATGCAAATTTCCAAGAATCTTGGCCCGAGAGCTAATCCGCCAGCTGGCGGAGCCAAGTTACTGAGGGTTTGAAGGGAAATCTTTCTGGAGACGAAAAGCGACGTTGTCGCGGCGATTGTCAGTACAGTAGGTGACGCAGGCCAAACCGCCGCCGCGGAAATGACCACCGATCAACCGGTAAGCGCGCCCGAAAGGATTACTAAACCATTCCCAAGTATCAGCTTTCCCAAATTCCGGATGCGCAAGGTTGCCTACGTAATTGTAGTCAACAACTGGCGGGGTCTTTACCCCTTTTGCCCTGTCTCCCGCAATTTCTACAAAGCGCGCAATAACGAGTCCTTCAACCTCCAAAGCAGGAACTGCAAATCTGGAAGTTAATGGCACGTGTCGAACATAATCCGGAACTGTAATCGCGCCTGCTTTCCTTAAATCTTCAAGAATAGGTGCCAGAGGATCGTTTTGGTGAAGTTGTTTACCTCCATCGTAGTTTGGCCTGGCAATTGTCTCCATTGCTCCCCAGCCAATTTTAAGCCTGACTGCATCGGGCGAAACCCTTCCGGCATTTATTTGCTCCCAAAACCATGGATTTGGCTTAATTTTCCAGCCGGGGAATTCACTGTATTGCGTAAGAACAATATCACGTTTTAAGTAGGGTTCAAAAGAAAAACCAAGATCATGGGTTCTTTCAAGAAATTCCATGAGCTCTTTGGGTGGCTGGGGAAAAGCTTCTTTGCCAAAAAATGCTTCCAGGGCGCTCGTTTGTTCTGCCAAAAGCTGATTTGGACCTGGAAGTGTGCCTGCTGTTCTTTCTGCTGACATATTAAATGCGGATAGTATCAAACTATGAGTCCTTTGTCAAATCGCTCCGAGGCGCCGCAAGACTCATTCGCTTTCTGCAGTAATCCTAAATTCGGCGGTTTGACTTGCGGCCGTGGCTTCCTCGCCTGAGAAAAGACTTATTGGAACTGAGGCGGATGCGGGTACCGAAATCCGACTCTGTTGATTTTTTAAATCTTCCCCGAAGAATAATTCTACTGCTCCGGAGCTGTCCAGTCGATAAGTTTGGGTGTTCTTAGTCGGATTATTAATAATTAAAATTCCCAGGAAAGCTTGGGGTGAGCCAAGTTTCGTAAAGGAGATTGTATATTTATCGGCCGTTTGGGTCAGCTTCATATTGGGGAATTTTTCGATTTGGGAAACTACCAAGAATTTCGATTCACTCTTGATACCAGCCACTTTGGCAAAATTGCGGGCAAAGTAGAGGGGCGTAGCGATGAGGGAGATCAATAAGACTACCGCTAAGAAATTCAGGGTGATTTTAAGGAAATGACGAGACATTTTTAATTTCTAATTATTCTAATTTCTAAATAATGCATAAATTTCCCAATTTCAAAATTTTTAGGTCAATTAGACCAATTAGGTAATTAGGTCAATTTTATCAGCTCCTACTGAGCTCCACCTCCCTTTCAACATCTACGGCAAAAACCCAAGAGAAATTGGCGGCAACTACAGCCGCAATAATGGTGATCTGAGGATAAGTGATCTGAAGCAGAGTCGAAAGAGTCAAAAAACCAACTGTCAGCCACAAAAAGGTCAGCCAAATGGCTGCCTGATGGTAAAGATGGTAGCTTGGAGCAATCAGGCTTTCCAGATTAAGCGAAACGAGTTTGGCGTGCAAAATGGGATGGATGTGGCTCTGGTGGAAGAAATGGGCTCGAATAAGCACATACATTGTCCCTAAAGCGGCTACCAGAAACATCGCCAGATTTGAGTAATTTTCGGCCAAGGTATAGTCGCGCAAACTGGCAAACTGGACGGAAGGCAAAGCGTCTAATAAGCCGGTACTATTTATGGTAAAGGGGAGATTTAAAAAATAGACGGCCGCCAGCATTCCCAGCATCTTGCCGCAAATTAAGGCGACTGCCGGGATTATTGCCTCGTCGATGAGCTTAACTAGCGATTTGGTGATCATGATTTAAGTGTAGCAGATAAAGAACACTCTTATAATAATTTCTTGGTGTATTGAGCGGAAATCCAGCCTTGTTTACCCTCGAAAGATACCTTGACCCAATCTTTGACTTCCTGAATTATTTCAAGCTGATCGCCGGTTTTTACCCTGCCTACTTCGGTTGCCGAAAGAGAAGGTTCGCTTCGCACGCGCAAAAAGCCCAGCGGAGTGGTCAGGACCTCCACTTTTTGTGGCTCAAGGTTGGGGGCTGGAGTTGGCTGGTTGGTAATCCCTTTGGCTATTTGCGAGGCTAGGGTGACATCTGCCTGAAGCTGGTAGTCTTTTGAGGTTTTGATGGAAAACTCCCGGTTGATGAAGCCTGCTTTGGATAACGTAACCTTATGGTCTCCTTCTTCAATGTCTGCAGCCAAAAGCGGGGTTTCACCCTTATATTTGCCGTCGATGGTCACTTCTGCCTGGGCAGGCTGGCTGGTGACAAATAAGCCCTCCTGCGAACTGTCCAGCCAAAGAACTTCACCGGACTGAGCTAAAAAGTTGCTAGCCAGGTCGCGATTGACAACTGTTAAAGTTCCGCCTATTAGGGTGACTTTATTGATGTAGGAGGCATCGGAAACGGTAATTTTTAGTAAATGCTCGCCCGCGCGCAGTTGATCGGAGAAAAAAGGAGTTTTGCCCAGATGTTTACCGTCTAAAAAGAGCGCCGCTTCAGGCGTGGAAGTGACTTGGAGAGCAGCCGGTTTGTCGGAGCCGACGGCCGTGCAGCCGGAAAGAATGGTAGTTAGTAGTAGGTAGCCGGTAGCTAGAAGCAATTTTCGGACTGACAACTGAATTCTGGGCATTGGATAAAGTTTAATCCCTTCGACAAGCTGAGGGCAAGCCTTCCCTTCAATAAATTCAGGGTAAACGACAAGCTCAGTGCAAGCCTTCGACACATTCGGTAAACTCCCTTCGAAAGTAACTCAGGGCAAGCAAGCTTAGGGCAAGCACCTCCGCTTCGTTCCCGCCAAAGACGTCCTGCGGCGGGCCCTTTTTGTTTGACAGACGGCTGTCAATCCTGTAGAATCCTTTCTTTAATGGATCAAGACGACGATACTTTGCCCGTAAGGGCTATTTATTTGAGCAGAAAATCCCCATACTATATCAGCAGTTCGCTTTGGCACAAATCTTCGATTTCGTGCCAAGAGCGCTCCTCTGATATAATTCCTTCACTTCGTTCAGTAATTATAGGACTTGACTTTTTGTTGATATTTTGCTATACTTCCCGTTTGTAAATTCTCCACTATGGGCTTTTTGACCCGGTCCCCTTTTAAAGAAACTCGGACTTCTTGTGGAGAAAAATAAATGAAAGTTAAAAAAATTAAAAAGTTTAGTAAAAACCTTAAGAAACTGGCTAAGCTGGAAGCACAAACGGCCTTAAAGCTTTCCCTTAAGTTTTTGCACCTGCAAATTAAGATCAGGCCTAGGCTGAGGCTGCTTTCCAAGCTGATACCAGTTTTAATCTTAGTATTTGCCTTAAGTGGCCAGGCTGTAGCCTACGTTAAGCCCAAACAGGCCCAAGTTAAGATCAACGGCCAGGCTATTTTAGTTGCACAAAACAAGGATGAGGCTGAAAATGCTCCAGTTGAGCTCACGCTCGACCAAAAAGTCGCCGCCAGACGCTCCCCTTTTGATTTCACAAGACCGGTTGACACCGGTTATCTTTCACAAGGCTACAGCGGATACCATCAGGCCTATGATATAGCCACAGATTTTGGTACGCCGATTCATCCTTTAGGTGCGGGTATTGTCGATTTTGCCGGCAGAGTTGCCGACGGAAAAGGTAATATCGTGGTTGTCGACCACGGGGACAGTCTTAAATCGCTTTATGCGCACATGGGCAAAATCGAAGTTGGGGTTGGCGATCTGGTTAATGCCAGAACAAATATCGGCACAGTAGGCTTAACAGGTAGAACAACCGGTCCGCACGTCCATTTGGAAATTTACGATAACGGCAGGCAAATCGATCCGGGCAGCGTACTGCCGGAAGAATTTCCAGCTTTGCCCGCGCCTATGCGGTTAGGGCCTTAATCTCCAGATCTCTGTCCGCGTTTTCCAGTTTTTGAGTCAACTCCTCGATCATAATCTTGAATTCAACCGGGTTACCGATATTTTCGATAACAATCTCCCTTTGGTCAAAACCGGCCGTAATTATAACAAGATGGCCGGTGTTAAAAAGAAACCTTTGCAAAAATGACTGTTCGATGGTTACGTGGGTAATGGCGGTTAAAGGAGCGGTAACGATCTTTCGGGAAAATATACCGCGGACAATTAAGAAGCGCCGGTTGGTTAAAGCATAGGTATACGACTGCTTCATTCTGACTAGCGCGCCTAATTTGGGAATCCCCACTATTAAAAAGGCCAAAGGTAAAAGGGACACGAATTTTATCCAAAAATAACGGTCGCCTATTGAAGCTACCAAAACAACATTTTCCCCGTGCCCGAGGAGTTTTTCCAGTTTTTTTCTTTGGCTTTTTGAAGGAGGCTTGTGTTTAATCATCCTGTTCTAGTTTAGCTCTTAGACTTGCCGACAGCAACAAAATTGGACAATGATATTATGAATATATGGATAGCTCACCTCTTGGGCGAATAATTTCAAAAATTGCGATTGCCATTCTGGTGATTGCGTTGGTTGATCTTGTTTATATAAATTGGTGGATATTTCAGAGTCAAGAGTCAAGAGCCAAGAGTCAAGAAGATCGCCTGGCCAGTCAGGTATCACAACCGACAACAGAGCCTACTCTCTCACCAACCTCCTCGCCTACAAGTCAGCCTAAGGTCGAGACCCCGAACCAGAACAAGTACGGTTCGGGGCAGGCATCAACCCAAACTATAGTCCAGACTGCCCAGAAAGAGATCTTTATACCGATAGGTTCCGGTTCGACAAAAAACAACAATTATGAAGATTTAGCCGGTCTTGAGGTGACAATCGATACCGGCAAATACCCTAATATAGAATCGGCAGTGTTTGAAGCCTCTATTTGGGTACAAGACGGAAACGGCAAGATGTTTGCCCAGCTTTTTAATTCAAGTGACAAACACCCTGTCTGGAGCAGCGAAATCTCCACAAATTCGGCAAAGGGAGTTCTTTCAACCTCTGGTAAAATTACTCTGGATAAAGGTTCAAAGACATATCAAGTACAGGCGAAGACAAACCTGACTGCCTATGCGGCGCATGTTGAAAACGCAAGAATAAAGATTACATTGAAGTGACAATTGACATTTGACCCATTCGATATAACTCAGGGTCATCCTGAGCAACGTCGAAGGATTGACATCTGACAACTGACATGAACTATCATTTTCATCAGAGGATTTACAATGATACATAGACAATTGAAAAAAGAACTTTTAAAGCAATTAGTAGCCTTATCTACTGCCGGTTTCGGTTTAGTTGCAGCTTTGGCCTGGAATGAGGCAATTCAAGCTTTCGTTAAAGAGTATATCGATAAGTATATTTCGGTGGGAAGCGGAATAGCCTCGCGCTTTATCTATGCGTTCATTATTACAGCGTTTGCCGTTTTTGTAACCTACCAGCTTGCGAAATTAATTAAAGAAGAGGAAGAAGAAAAGTAATCTTATTCTTGCCCGTTAGTTATTTGCGAAAGCTCCGGACACAATTCTACGAGCGAAACTCTGGGATTTGACCAAAGAAGTGTAATGGGCGAACAGATATATTCCCCTTTTGCATGAGCAGATTGAGGCTCTGCGGATTCACCGTCTAGAAAAAGGGCTTTTTGAATAGATCCTGCTTCACGAATAATATTCTGGCAAAATCTGGCAACATCCCAGCCGGACCGGCCAACTGCTCGCCTACCTGTGGGGAAAACAACCCCTGTCAACGGAGCCGGAGGTGGAAATTGTATTTTCCTATCGGGATATGCCATTTAAAATCTCTATTTAATTTAAGAGTCTTTTGAGAAGATATGTCAAGTCAGGTCGCCAGCTTAATACTCGCCCATTCCGCCGGGGGGCATTTGCGGCATGGCCTTTTCTTTTTCCGGAAGATCGGTAATTAAGGCTTCGGTTGTCAGAATCATCATGGCAACAGAGGCCGCATTTTGCAAGGCCGAACGGGTAACTTTAATAGGGTCGATTACTCCGGCTGCAACCAAATCTTCAAATTTACCGGAAAGCGCGTTAAGACCGACATTGCCTTGTGCCTTTTCGACTTCTTTAACTGCCCAACCGGCATCGACGCCGGCATTTTGGGCGATTTTGGCAAGCGGCATTTCCAATGCATCGCGGACTATTTCGACACCGATTCGCTCGTCGCTCTCGCCGTCAAGACCCATTTTTTCGATGACTTTTCTGGCCCTAACTAATGCGACGCCTCCCCCGACAACATAGCCTTCTTCGACAGCTGCTTTAGTTGCGTGCACGGCATCATCTACCCTTTCCTTCTTTTCTTTAAGCTCTATCTCGGTAGCTGCGCCGACATTGATAACAGCAACACCTCCGGAAAGTTTGGCCAGGCGCTCTTCAAGCTTTTCTTTGTCAAAATCGCTGTCTGTTTGCGCCAGTTCGTTTCTTATTTGTTTGATTCTGCCCTCAATCGCGCTTTTTTGGCCTTTGCCGCCGACAATAATCGTGTTGTCTTTGTCGGAAACTACACTGTCTGCCCGACCTAGGTCTTCGACGGTTACAGATTCAAGCTTTCTGCCCATGTCCTCGGAGATGACGACTGCGCCAGTTAGGGCTGCAATATCTTCAAGCATTTCCTTTCGGCGGTCACCAAAGCCGGGAGCCTTAACTGCCAGAACGTTAAATGTGCCTCGGAGTTTGTTGACGACTAGAGTTGCCAGCGCTTCGCCTTCGACTTCATCGGCAATAATGACCAGATTTTTACTGACTTTGACAAAATTTTCCAAAAATTGCAGGAGATCGTTTAGGGAGGCGACCTTTTGGTCGGTGATCAAAATGTGGGCATCTTCAATGACTGCCTGCATCTTGTCGGGGTCGGTGACAAAATATGGGGAAACAAATCCCCTGTCAAATTCCATACCCTCTTTATATTCAACCGCGAGTTCAAGGCCTTTGCCTTCTTCGACGGTGACTACACCGTCGGGGCCGACTTTCTGAAGAGCGTCGGCAATTAATTTGCCTATTTGCGGGTCTGCTGCGGAAATTGTGGCGATTTTTTCAATTTCGTCTTCTCCCGCAACCTTTTTGGCCATTTTCTTGAGTTCGGAAACAACTGCTTCGGTCGCCTTTTCTACTCCCTTTTTAAGAATCATCGGATTGGCGCCGGCTGTGATATTCTTGAGTCCTTCTTCGACCATGGCTTGAGCCAGGACTGTGGCTGTAGTTGTGCCGTCACCGGCAACGTCACTGGTTTTGCTGGCCGCTTCTTTAACAAGCGAGGCGCCCATATTTTCAAAAGGATCTTCGAGTTCGATTTCTTTGGCAACGGTAACACCGTCGTGGACAACGTTTGGGGCCCCCCACTTTTTGTCCAAAGCGACGTTTCTGCCTTTTGGACCAAGGGTTGTTGCAACTGCGTTTGCCAGTTTATCGACACCCGCTTTTAATTTGCTTCTTGCTTCTTCTGCGTAAAGTAATTGTTTAGCCATTCTGATTAATTTTTAATTTTAAATTTACAATTTTTATTGAATTTTTAATATTTAAATTTTATTTCAAATTTCAAATTGAAAATTTCAAATTCTTACTTCGTAACGATCGCCATTAAATCT
>CAZLVB010000010.1:0-850 GCA_964562855.1 uncultured Gammaproteobacteria bacterium
ATATCGGCTAACGTAAATATATTCCCCAAACCCTTGGCCATTTTTTCTCCTTCTACCAGAAGATGTTCTCCCTCCAGCCAAAAGTTAACAAACTTTTGCCCTGTTGCCGCCTCGCTTTGTGCAATTTCGTTTTCGTGGTGCGGAAAAAGTAAATCAACACCGCCAGTGTGGATGTCGATCGTTCGAAATTTGTCAAAATTTCGCCCTGAGCGAGCGGAGCGAGTCGAAGGGTCGCCCAAGTACCTCATACTCATTGCCGAACATTCGATATGCCACCCCGGCCGGCCTTTTCCAAACGGTGCCTCCCAGCTAGGCTCAAGTCCCGGACTTGAGCGGGGGTATTTCCACAACGCAAAATCGCTCCAGCTCTCTTTGTCGTATTCATCGGAATCTATCCTTGCTCCTTTTTTCAGTTCCCTTCTGTCCAAACCAGAAAGCTTGCCATAATCTTTGAACTTCTCTACGGAAAAATAAACTCCATCTTCGGCTTTATAGGCAAATCCCTTGTCTAGAAGAGTTGATATTAACTTGATCATCGAATCAATGTTTTCTGTAGCTTTCGGATAAACATCAGCCTTTTTGATATTCAATTTTTCTAAATCCCCAAAAAACCCTTTCGTATATTTTTCCCCCAACTCCCTAAACCCTAAACCCTGATCCCTAGCCCCTTTTATTATTTTGTCATCGATATCGGTTATATTCATCACGTGTTTGACTTTGTAGCCGTTAAACTCCAAAACCCGGCGCAGGATATCTTCAAATACAAACGTGCGCCAGTTGCCGACATGCACATAGTCATAAACCGTCGGCCCACAGGTATAAAGACCAACGACATCGCTAATCGGTTTAC
>CAZLVB010000010.1:950-26205 GCA_964562855.1 uncultured Gammaproteobacteria bacterium
CCTGAGAATTTTCGAAGGGTTTACCCTGAGAATTTTCGAAGGGTTTACCCTGAGAATTTTCGAAGGGTTTACCCTGAGATCTGCTTGGCAGATCGAAGGGCTTAAATTCTTCGATTTTTCTGGAAAGAAAATTATAAAGACGCATTACCAGCCTTTAATCTCTTAAGGTACGCTTCTAAACCTAGTATCTCTTCTCTGTATTTTCTGCTTAGTGCTACAAGAGCGGGATCTTCCGCCTTCTTAGCTCTAAATTCTCTCTCATGATATGTGTTAATTAAAGACTTCGCTAAAAAAGATTCAAAGTCAGCAATATTATGGCTGCCATTATCTACAGCCTCTAAGTATGCACTTCTTCCGGCAAATCTCCAGTCTGGAAGCGCCATCCCAAATCTTCTAAGAACATATTGTGCCACCCCTCTTGCAACACGTCCGTTACCATCTGTAAAGGGATGTATGTACACTACTCCATGAGCCTTTGCAGCACATCTAATAACTGGACCTATTTCACCAAAGCGAGTCTCTGTAGCTTCGAATAAATCATCCATCTCCCTGCCGTATTCTCTCATTTTTCTAGGAACAACCGTATAATCTGAAGGTTCAAAACTCGCCCCTATCAATATAGAATTAACCTCTCTGTACCCGAAAACATTATGCCCAAAAGGTTTAAATATTTCGGTGAATAACTGCTTTGCAAGTCCTTCAAAGTCGGGGTTTTCTGCAAGTAAGACTTTGGTTTCTACAAGCCTGACCATATTACTCGTTCCTTGTAACTCGAGTCTATCTTTCTCTGTTAAGGAGTTCTGATCTCTCCATTCTGGTGATACTTGAGGCTTATTTTCCAATTCAAGGGGCAGATCTGACATAATAATTAGATGTTTCCAGAATCGTTAATGTTTTTTGAGACCATTTTTAAGTTATTTAACGCTTCTAGGATATCTTCTCTTCTAAGCTCCGGACGTTCCAGCAAAAAATTATCAAGTACCGATTTATTTAGTTCTGCCGCAGCCAACTCTCTTTCGAAATTCTGCTGTTTTGAGGCATTATTATTTTCTTTCATAGAAACAGGTTTGATTTTTACCATATTTTTACCCTATAGTCAATATTACTCAGCACCATAGTTCTTGTAGGCCCGCAGCGCCAGCGAGGACCGCAAAAAACTATTCTGCGCCATAGTTTTTATAGCCCCGCAGTGAAGAAATTTTGTTAAAATTACTAAACAAAAAATTTCTGAGCGAGGAGCGCAAAGAATTATAGTTATTCTGCACCATAATTCTTTTAGATCCGCAGTTCTGCATCCAGAACAAGGATCGCAAAAAACTACTCGGCTCCGTAGTTTTTTATCTCCGCTCTGGTTTTAGCAACTGCCGGGTTTTGCAAAAGTTCTTCCTCGTTTTTCTGCATTAAAACCTCAGCTTCTTTTTTCTTTTGCTCCTCTTGAGCCTTTTGTTGTTGGCGTATCTCTTCGCCTTTTCTTTTCTTGGCCTGGTATTCTTCGTAGACTTTGGCGATTCTTGCATGTAGAGCATCTGCTTCTTGTTTTGAAAATTCCTCGTCTTTTTTGGCCATTTGGTCAATCTGTTCTTTGTCAAAATCTTCTGCACCGGAAACCTGGGCAGTAACAGACTTACCCATCTTCTTAAGCTCATCCAGAAAAGAGGTCGGCGCAGGAGCACTTTTAGCTTTTGCGCCAGTTTCTGGCTTTGAACCGAAAATCTGGCTGGTTATGGCCTTGCCAAAACCGTCTACTTGTTTTACAGCCGTTGATGTTGCCGGGTCCTTTGGTTTTGATCCGGTTACTTGCGAAGTGATACTCTTACCAAGCTTGGAAAACTCGCCCGCAAATCCCGAGGCAACCTCACCCACTACCGAGTCTGAATCAATCATCCTAATTTAATTGTAAGTGAAAATTGTTATATTGTTAAATTGTTATATTGTTTAATACTCTTTCCGTCCTTCAAGGGCACGTCTAACAGTCACCTCGTCGGCGTATTCAAGCTCCGCGCCGATTGGGATTCCCCGCGCTATTCGGGTGATTTTTAAACCAAGAGGTTTTATTAACCTTTGAATATACATTGCCGTCGCTTCACCTTCCATTGAAGGATTCGTGGCCAGAATCAGCTCGCGAACCTTGTTTTGGGGTTCAACCCCAGGAGCCTTCGATTGAGCTTTAGGGGTTGAACCCCTAATCCTTGCTAAAAGTTCTCCAATCTTTAACTCTTCCGGTCCGATATTCTCCAAAGGCGCAATTACTCCATGTAAAACATGGTAATAGCCATTGAAGCTTCCACTTTTTTCAATCGCCCAGACATCCAGCGGATCCTCAACTACGCAGATTATGCTTTTGTCTCTTTGGGCGTCAGAACAAACATCACACGGATCAACTTCGGTGATATTCTGGCAGACGGAACAGATTTTAGTCTTTGTTTTGATTTCCCCCGCCGCACTTGCCAGTTTTTCACTTAATCCATCGGGCGCATGCAAAAGATAATAGGTTAAACGCGCCGCAGTTTTGGGACCAATTCCAGGCAATGCCTCAAACGCCTCGATTAAAGAAGCAACACTTTTAGGCACTTTCATTTACAAAAAGTATATCAGGAGATTGAAAAGAATTGTATCTTAACTTCCACCGCCGCCGCCGAACATCCCTTTTAAGCCTTCCATTCCAACCATACCCTGCATCTTTTTGGCGGCTTGTTTCTGGCTTTCCTTTACTGCTTCATTAACGGCTTCACGAATGTCCTCGTCGCTTTTACCGTTTGACTCAATCGAAACAAATCTTTGGGCCAATGTCACCTTTACCAAAACTCCGTGCTTCTCGACTTCTACAATTTCTTCATCGAGCGCCCGCTGAATACGCATAGCCTCATCGCGCATGCGCTTAAGCTCTTTTAACTGTTGAAGTTTATCGAACATATTCCAAAAAGATTACTAGGTTTTGCAAGAAAAATCAACAAGAGGATATAATATAATTCCGATGAGTTTCTCGATATCTGGCCTACATCTTGAAAGCAACCCCAAACTAAAAGCCTATGCCGACAAAAAAATTAAAAAACTCCTTCGATACCACTCGCAAATTACCGACGTCAAAGTCAGACTTTTATCGGAAAAATCTCACAGAGGTCGAGAGCAGGATTATTATTGCGAAATTACCATTCATGTCCCCGGCAGAATTTTGGAAATTGTCGATTCCGAACGGGCTATGGATAAGGCCATCGACAAAGCCGTGGAACGCATGAAGCGAGCCTTAATTAAACACAAAGAAAAAGCAATTTCCAAACAGCATCGAGAGGGTGTATTTAACAAAATCCTCTCAAGATTTAAAAAGTAACTACCGGAAATCTACGGAGTTTTTTTTGACAATTGTTGATTTTGCCCGATCCATTTTGTGCGGCTTGAGTCTGGCAACCTTCGTCTTTGTCAGTCCGACACGATCAAGACCCACTCTCACTTCTTCTTCATCCGCCCATTGGTCATAGCCAAGACAAATAACCATAGGGGCAAAGTTTTTAATGTGTGCGTAAAAATCCGTTTCGGACCCTAAGACCGCCTCGTCGACCAAACGACACGCACGAACAAGCTCTAGTCTTTCTTTCTGCGAAAAAAGCGGTTTTTTGCCTTTTATTCTTTCTACGTTCTTATCTGTCCCAACGGAAACTATTAAATAATCACCGTATATTTTTGCCTGCTTAAAAAAATCCAGGTGTCCCGGGTGAAGTCCGTCAAAAGCGCCAAAACACATTACCTTAATCATAATTTCTAATTAACCTAATTTCTAATTGACCTAAAAAATGACTAAATAACGAAAATTTATTTTACCTTCTTGTAAATGGAATTGAAAATTAAATTGAGTTCTTTTGCTTCCCTCCATAGAGGTTCTGCATCATCTTTTAAGTCTGGGACAGCCACTACAATCATTCTTATAAAATGTTTAGCTTCTCTAGTTTCCTTTTTACAAATACCGATTTTGTGTTTAAAATCAGCCTTACTTTCAGCGTCATCTGCCTCGCAGTAGTTGGCACCAACGCTTGTCCCACATTTTACAAGTTGAGTAATTAATGGAACAGTAATTGGTCCTCGAGGTATTTTCTTACAGAAATTAATTATTGCTTCTCCGAATTTAGCAGTTCTCTCTTCAAGATCATACTTTTTGCCATTTTTACCTTGCGGCATTATTTAGAAATTAGAATAATTAGATCAATTAGGTCAATTTTAAAAGCTTCCTTCCAAAACGCGCTCCTCAGGTAAATTGTCCTTAGTTCGCTCCAGCGTCACCAGAATACTTCTGTAAGAAGAATACTTATCGGTACTTCTCAGTCTCAGGCTCCACGAAGTTTTAGACCCACTCATATAATCTATAGGGATCATACTGTCTCCGTCGGATAACCAAACTTGGTAAGTGGTATTTTTGGGATCGGGCAAAGTTGCGTTGACTGACAAAATATAAGTACCACCGCCGAAAGATCTGGAGGCTGTGCCAAAAGCCTCTCCCCCATATTTAACGTCCTTTAAGGTTGTAGTCTTCTTAGTCAAAGCCATACCTCCATCGCTTACACTTCCTCCCTCCACCGTAACCGGTGTGAGGTTTCTTGGAGGATCTCTCAACACCAAATCCTGCCCACCACCGACTGGCAAATTGAGTTTTGATCCAAGAAAAAAAAGAACCCCACCGACAACGACAGCCAGAATAATCAATCTAAAAGCTCTAGGTATACCGGATATTTTTGACAACAAATAGCTCAAATTAGCCAAATCACGCATGTAAAAAAGCTTACCACAAATGATTAGCGGGGTAAAACTAGTGAGATTTTAACCTGGAATTTTCCCAAATGATACCAAGAATAAAAGGGATTAAAAGTATTAAAGGATACAAAATCCAGTTTCTGAAATCCGAGAAATAATACTCCAGATCCGAATAATAAGGACCTATTATTTCCAAGAAATTTAAACCGGCGATTACAAAAAACCAGAAGAGTGAAACTAAAAGACCATTTTGAAGCGTTCTCTGCGTATTTCTAAAGTAAAAAACTGTTGTCCAAAAAACAGCAATCGGCAAAACCAAATAGTACCACGGCAGAACCACAAAACCGCTAATCAAAAAAGATATCAGCCAAATTAAAACACAGTACCAGGCGGTACGCCAGCCAGACACTTAAAATGCCTCCTTCTGCAAATTAAAATTTTAGGGTTCAAAAATTTTTTTTACTTTCCTAGCCGGAAGGTTCTTTCCAAATTTTTGGAGTCTAATCGTTTCAATAATTACGACTTTTATGAAAGTTTGTCAATATGGCAAACAGTGATTTGTGGGAAAATTAAAGCTCTTTAAGAGAAGTATCTACTTCCAAAACACCCTGGTCCAAATCGCCGATATTCGTTGTGTTTAGCTCCGACTCTATTTGTGAAATTTCGTCAGAATTGCCGACCTCATTTAACTTCTGGACCTGCCCGTCTAAAATTTCGGTAGCCTCTGGCACTTTTTGATCAAGATTTTTCTTGGCAAAAACCAAAACTGCAAAAATGCCAATTGCAAAAACTAAAAGCAATATTAAAATATTCAAAAATCCGAACTTCAATTTAGTCATCTTGCGCCTCTTCTCGAAGTTCTGCGGCTGCTTTGAGCTCGCGTATAGTATCAACTAATGCCTTGTGGTAATCAAATAAAGCTTTCTTGGCAATGCGAACTGCCTCCTTAGCACTCATAACTGCGTCACGCACGGAGGAAGACGAGGAATCAATTGCCCCAATTTTTGCCTTAGCGTCATCTATTGCAACCTGCGCCTCTACTTTTTTATCTGCGGCGGCCGCCAATTTTTCCTCTGCAACACTTGTATCTACACCCTTTTCCTTAAGCTTATCTATACGAACCTGAATTTTATCTGAAATTTTATCAAGCCGCACAATTGCCGCGTTGAATCTTGCCAAAATTCTGTCGAAAACTATTTTTATCCTATCAACGGTTTTTTGTCTAAATTCTGCCTGCCTAGCTTCGACTCTCTCTCGAACTTCCTGTTTTTTCTCCTGGATAACTTCTCTTTTTTGCTCCAACGGCCGCCTATTTATCGCAGGATTAGTTGCGTCTTGCGCAAATACCGTTTGGGTAAAAATCAGAAATGCCAAAACGAAGATCAAACTTTTAATGATAACGTGAGGATTTTTGGCAGTGGCTTTCTTCATTAGGATAACAGATTAATGTTATCAACAAAAATCTTTTCCGTCAACGCGGCGAAGTGGCAATAGAAATAGCCGTAGTTTTACCGTCAGCTGCAGTATTAACAGTGATAGTTCCTGCTATTTTGCTACTCTTAACCTCAAATAGAAAGTTCGCTTGGGATTGTTGCCGAAATTGAGTTTCCCATCCTAGTTTAGGCAAGTTATCACTGTAGAATTTTACAACCTTGGCAAGATCATCCCCGGATACAAAACTCCCTCCATAAGAACCTCTTTGCCCGAATGTCTCAATAACTTGAGATTTCGGATAACGTGGCAACCCCGGGAAACCTTTTACCACCTCTCCTTTCGCATACTCGGGAGAATCAGTTGATCCGCCTCCCCCGGAAAGACGCGGGATACACGCGGTAAGAATCAGAGAAGCAAAAAGGATTAAAATAAACTTCCTCATTTGGAAAATATCTCTGCCGCCACACGCTCTAAATCGGCCTCGGCGATATCAACAACATCACTTGCTCGCACGGCTTTAGGCAACTGCGATTTATCGTTATTTAAGATAAATTTCATATTGATTGGCATCCCTGCCACTTCTTCCATTATATTGGAAAGCATCCTGTAAATTTTAGGCTCTTCCAATTTTTCTTTATGGAATCGCCAAAATACTTCTATCTGAAGAGTTGTTCCCTTAAAATCTGCCGGTTTTGCAGACCGCAAAATTGCCATCACATGAGCATTACCGGTCTTCACTTTTGAAAGAAAAACCGGCCATATCTTCCCAATCCGAGCAATCGACCTAACATTATTTTGCCCCTTAGGCACCCTGCTACTTATCTCTTTATCCTCACTCTGTTTTTCTTCCCGCGATTTTTCATCTTTTATATCCAGGGAGTCCGCTTTTTCTGCCTTTGGCAAACAATATTTGCAGACAGCCAAAAGCAACGATATATGCGGCAGCGGATAAATTTTGGCGTCACTCTCGGCAATTAAGAAAAGTTTCATTAAATGTTGAAGGTCGTCCAATGTGAACCGTTCGCCAAGTTCTTTCATTTTAGAAATCTGTCTTTCCTCCATATCGGTTATTTGGTCAACCATATTCATTTTTAAAAGTAATAATTTTTCTAAAAAAAGGACCGCCTCTTTAATAAATAGTGAAATATCTGCACCAGATCTATAGAGATTTTCAATATAGGCTACTGATTTTTTAACATCGGCTAAGCCAAGATACTCACAAAATTGAAAGATGGAATTCCAGTCGGAAAAAACTACCAGATTAGTAACGTCTCTTGCCGAAATCGCCTTCTTAGATGAAGAAATCTGGTCCAAAATTGAAACAGCGTCCCGGAAAGAACCATCGGCAGCTTGCACGATTGCCAAGCAAGCCTCATCATCAATTTTTATATTTTCCGCTTTGGCTATTTTTTGCAAAGCAAAAGTAAGCTGTGTAGCCGAGGCGCGACTGAAGCTGAACCTTTGAACCCTCGAGACTATCGTCGGCGGCAATTTGCCTGCCTCGGTTGTACAAAGAATAAAGATGGCATGAGCTGGCGGCTCCTCCAGAGTCTTTAAAAGTGCATTAAATGCTTCACGCGTAAGCATATGAACCTCGTCAACGATATATACCTTAAAACGAAATGACACTGGAGAAAGTTTTATCTTCTCGCGAAGATCTCTAACATCATCGATATTCCGATTTGAAGCTGCATCAATTTCGATCAAATCGAGCGCTGAACCGTCATTTACAGAAACACAGGCATCGCATTTGTTGCAAGGTTCCCCAAATTTAGTGA
The DNA here is from genome assembly GCA_964562855.1 of uncultured Gammaproteobacteria bacterium. Lineage (GTDB taxonomy): Bacteria > Patescibacteriota > Microgenomatia > Curtissbacterales > GWA2-41-24 > 2-12-FULL-41-17. The sequence continues at coordinate 8,903 of CAZLVB010000010.1, forward strand.
CTAGATTTTTAGGGTTTAGGGTATAGTTTTTCGGTTTCTTACTAGACCCTATACCCTGACAATTTACCGCCTTGGCTAAAATTCGAGCTAGCGAAGTTTTACCTGTGCCTTTCGGGCCGGCAAATAAAAAGGCATGGCCGATCTTTCCACTGGCTAGCTGCGCCAGTATAGTTTTAACAACATGGTCCTGGCCAACAATTTCGGCAAATTTCTGGGGTCTGTACTTGCGATAAAAAACCATACCTTAAAATTGAAAATTCCTACTCATGATATTCGCCCAACAGATGTTCTGTTCCGTGAACAGTCAGCGCATATATTTCCTCGTCAACCATAATATCATCTGCCGCAGCATTCTCTAAAAGATAGGGCCAGCAAAGAATAATGTCGCCAAGTCTCAAGATCCCATCCGGCGACTGAACAAATCCCCTATTTCCATGATGCGAAATTTCCTCGAACGGGAATGTCAAAATCTCGTGTTTTTCAGAATCACCAAGATAAGTTTTTACCAATTGTTTCATTTTTCTCTCTCCGACAATCGCGATTGATACCTCAACTTCCGAGTCGCCAATTTTGTGTTTAAGAAAGGTATCTGCTACCGCTTTTCTTATTTGTTTTCTGTTTACCGGATAACGGCTGCTAGCGACAAGAACCCTAACCATTATGAACCCAGTTTTGATTTGACAATTTCAGAAACTTTCTTGCCGTCCGTCTGCCCCTTGACCTTGGCCATAACAGCAGACATCACTCTTCCCATATCCTGCGCACCGACTGCACCAAGCGCCTTTATTTCCCCCTCAACTATTTTTGAAATTTCATCACTTGAAAGCTGTTGGGGTAAATATTTTTCAAGTACTGCCAACTCGCCAGTTTCCTTTTGAACCAAGTCTTCCCTTTTTGCTCCGCGATACGCTTAGATTGATTCGCGGTGACGCTTGGCATCTCTGGTAATCTCAAAGGTGACTTCCTCCTCAGTTAGTTTATCCCCTTTGGCAATTTGGGCATTATGAATGTTGGCAAGCAGAAGACGCAAAGTTGATACGGCTATTTCGTCCTTAGCTTTAACAAAGTTATTAAGATCAGCCTGGATTTTACTAATCTGGTCCATTTTAAAATCTAAATCTTTTTTCTGGCATATTTCTTTCTAGCCATGATCATTTTTTGCTGCTTTTTCAAAGAAGGCTTAAGATAGTGTTCCCTCTTCTTAATCTCTGCCAGGATGCCTTCTGTCTGCACTTTTTTGTTAAATTTTCGAATTAACGACTCGACAGATTCTCCCGGCTGGGCAATTACTTTAGTTGACATCAAAACACCTCCCCCACTTAATAAACCCCAAATTCCTACAATGAAGCAGGTTGAGATTATCAAAAACATAATACATCTCTATATTGCAGGCGTTTGAAGCAATCAAAAACATGATGGAATCATCCTTATTCAAATTTACGCGTTTGTAAAACGGCGTTGGATGATGAAATCCTGAGCGAGACTTGAGTACATCACTCCATGATATAAACTTATACTAGTCGAGCGTTTTTTGATTGCAAAAAAGCCTGCATCACCCCCTCTACAGCTTGCTCCATACTATTTTATCTCCCGCCAAAAGATGCATATGCATATGCGGTACGTGCTGGAATTTACCAACATTAAACGAAAGCCGGAAGGAATCTACACCCTTTTCTTTTGAAATTTTTTTGGCAGCATTAAACATTGCCACTAAATCAGAGCTCTCTTTCAAACCGACACTGACGGCAGACTCGATGTGTTTTTTTGGAACAATCAAAATATGGGTCGCCGCAATCGGGTTTATGTCCGGAAAAGCCACCACTGTATCATCCCGATAAATAATATTACTTTTGACCTCTCCTGCAATTATTTTGCAAAAAAGACAATCCTTTGTCATTTTATACCTCATTCTTAATGCGGCTTCTTTTAGTAACCATCTGGTTTTCTTAATCATAAATCCTAATAACGTTTAGCGTTAATCGCCTGCCTGCCGGCAGGCAGGGTAACGATGCCCGTTTCGTTTAAAGGTTACGTTTTGCGTAAAACGCCTCACGATACCAGCTTCGTAACCGTAACCGCTTAACTATCTCCAAAAAGCTATGCTTTTTGGAGTATCTCTATTATTTCTCCGAGTTCCAATTTTGTCGGCACCATTTGCGGGTTTCGGCTCGAACCGTTTCTTAAAAGCACCTTGGAGGGGTGCAAATACCACGTTCCTACTTTATCCACTTCAACCAGCTTTTTATAAGCACCTGTCAGGTCGACATTTTTATTATTGGAACCGGTAATTCGCACATTTCCACGTTTTGGGTCCTTAACCGCAACTACCGCAAATCCCCTCTTAATGCCTAAATCCAACACAGTGCTATTGCCTGTATAAACTGCAACCGCTTCTCCCCAGCGGGTTTCAAATTTTTCTCCACCGACAAGTTCTTCTTCCGCCGCCACTTTTGCCGCGAGCAATTTGTAAACGGCCTCCAGGTTGAAACAAGCCGCCTCTACAATCTCACCGTCACTTTTTCTATCCACCATCTTCCAACCGGAAAGCAAATTGTGAAGCATAAATTCATGGCGATCACTTTCTGCATCAGACCATTTGTAATTATCCCAACCATGGTCCAGCTCATTGATTACACCTATCAGGCGAAACAAAGCCTTATCTTTTTCTTCTATGTATCCGTCTCTAACCAATGATTCGTAAACTAATTTTGCAGAACAGGTAAAATCACTGGACTGATGATGGTCGTATCTGCCCATGCCGGTATCGACATGAACTATGTTTGGATCAGAACCGTCTGGTTGGCCTAAGTAAGTTTGGCCGGCAGGTACAAAATCAATTCTGGCGTTTTTAAATTCGGGGTGAAACTTTTTTAGCAGCCAATAAGCCCCGATACCGTCAAGGTCCGGGGAAACATGGGTAACAACTGTTTTTTGTGCCAATCAAATTTACACCTACTTTCTTTACCCGCCTAAAATTGCTCTTCAAGTCGTGTACGGATAGTACTGAAAAGACTTGAAGTAAGATTTGGCGGGCTTCCGCTGACTTATATTGACTTTTCATTGTAGCTTTTTGGGGATTTTTTGGCAAGACGCCTGAAACCTAAGAAGATATCGTTTTCTTGACCAAATCCAAAGTTTTAGCCTGAAAAATAGATACGGCGACGTAAGCCTCAAGATCTTTTCTCTGCTCGTCGCTTAAATTATCCGCCTTTACGTTTTTAAGCGTCGCTTCCAGCTCTTCTTTTGCCACAACAACTTTTTCGTTCTTCCCAATGTAGTCCATAATCAAAGAAACCTTGACGTTTTTCTCCGCCTGCGGCCGCCACTTAGCTTTCAGAGCATCAAGAGTTGTATTCTGCTCCTTAAGATAAACTTCTAAAGTTTTCTTCTGCCGCTCAAGTTCGGAATTTAACCTTACAAGAATTCTGTTCAACTCATCATCAATTAAAATATCCGGAACTTCCACTTGGCATTGCTCCAAAAGTTTGGCAAACAGCTCTTCCTCCAGTTTTGCTTCTACCTGATCCGCGACTAAAGTCTCCAAGTCTTTCTTAACGATTTCTCTTAAATGCGCAAGATCTCTGGCGCCAATTGCCTTAGCAAACTCATCATCAATTTTGACTGCTTTAATCTTTTTTTCAGTTTTTGTATCTTTATCTTCATCCTTCAAAAATATTTTGCTCCCGTGGGCATCGTATATAAACTTCTTCGCGCCCTCTTCTTTATCCTCAACTTCTGACTTTTCACTTTTAACTTTTAACTTATCTTTCTCCCACGCCTCAAAAATGTTCTTTATGGAATTGGCAACATCTGCATCGGTTATCTCCTTGGCCTTAACTTTTTTGACCCTAATTTTCTTCCAGTCACTAACCACTACTTTCGGCCTTAATGTAAAAGTTGAAGTGAAAGAAAAAGGTGAACCTTTGGAAAGAGACTCCACTGCCACGTTGGGTGAATCGATAGGCACAAAATCCTCTTTTTTGAAAATCTCGCTCAAATACGCAGAAATTAAAGAACTTGCCGATTCGTTCAAAAGTTTTGTCAGTCCAACGTTATTTTCCAAAACATCGTCTGGCGCTTTCCCGGGCCGAAACCCGGCAAGCTTAACCTCAACCTTGTACTTGGCAAGTGTCTTTTCATAGGCACTTTCGAACTCGGCCTTTGTAATATTGACCTTAACCTCAACCTTACCTTTTTCTCCCCGATTAACCGTATACTGCATATTAAGTTGAAATTATAAACTTCCGAGGGCTAAAGCCCTCGGTTAGGCCCGCAGTCGAGTTCTACTCGGCGAGGACTGCAAGAAAGTTGTGAAACTTTCTTATTGTACCTTATAAGTTTACATGAGCTCGCAGAAAAACCCAACTTTTTGTACTCTCACCCAGACTTCCTGAGTCAGACACGACGGTGTTCTGCGAGCGAATATATCAGAACAGATTTATTTAAAGCAGATAAAGACACAACTTCAGTTCTTTCCTTATTTCTCTTCTTCACCTCAACCTTTCCCTTTCCAACCTTTTTTGAAACAACAACTCTTATTGGAATTCCAATCAAATCGCAATCGGCAAATTTTTCGCCGGCCGAAACATCTTCTCTATCATCCCATAACACATCTACGCCTGCTTTCGTCAACTTGTCATGTGTTTCCTTCGCCCACGATTCGGTCCCGGGGTCTTCAATATGAACAAGGTGAACATCAAATGGACTAACTGATGATGGCCAAATGATTCCATGGTCATCGTGAGAGACCTCGGCTATCGCTCCCATCGTTCTGGAAATTCCTATCCCGTAGCAGCCCATCATTACCAGATGATCTTTGCCCAACTTATCTTTGTAATTTAGGTTAAATGCTTTGGAAAATTTATCTTTAAGCGGAAAAATATTCCCTACTTCTATGGTCTTAACCCTCTTTAAAGGTCCGTGACCTAATCGACACTGCTGACCTTCTTTGGCAACAGCAATTTCAACGTTCTGAGAATAATCCCCGCCAGGACAATAAATTATTTCGTCCTCACCGGATTCGCATATCACCTGGTATTCGTGAGAAAACTTGGAAAAAGTTCCCCCTGCCGCCTCTGTTTCTATAGCACTAAGTCCAACGCGTTTAAAAACTTTCATGTAAACTTTTTTCATCTCTTCGTAATAGCGCATAAAATCTTTCTCGTCCGCATGAAATGAATACAAATCCTTCATCAAAAATTCCCGTCCTCGCAAAAGCCCTGCTTTTGCTCTGGCTTCATCTCGAAACTTCACCTGAATTTGATAAAGCGAAAGCGGCAAATCGCGGTAGGAAGAAACAAACTGACTAACCAAAGGAACTAAAACTTCCTCGTGTGTCGGGCCAAGAGCATATTCAAAATCATATCTGCTTTTAACTTTAAATAAGGCATCAAACGTACCCCACCTGCCGGTCTTTTGCCAATTGTCTTTATTCTGCAAAGCCGAAAGAAGTATTTCCTGTCCACCGACCCCATTCATCTCTTCCCGGACGATATTTGCTATTTTATTCAGGACTCTAAGCCCTAAGGGTAAAAAGTTATAAACCCCAGAAAGTTCTTTTGCTACAAAGCCTCCACGTATCAGAAGCTGCGCATTTTTCGCGGTTTCATCCCTAGGAATTTGCTTTATTGTTTTTCCAAAAAACTCTGAATATCGCATCTCAATATAATTTTGCGCCAAGTGATACGTCTTTATCTGGCACAACTAAAATACATTTATGTTCATGATCCGGAACACCAAGTGTCAAAACTTCAGATACAAACGGCCCGATATGTCGTGCTTCAAGATTAACCACACCCAAAACCAGTTTACCTTTTAACTCTTCCTTTGTGTAGAGATCGACAAGCTGAGCCGAAGAATTCTTGACACCAATTTCCTTCCCGAAATCAATCTTCAGTTTATACGAAGGTTTCCTCGCCTCCGGGAAATCCTCGACACTAGTAACCTTTCCAACCCTTACGTCCAATTTTAGAAAATCGTCAATTGTTGCCATTAAAAAACACCTCCTTCTTACATAAGTGTAAGGGCGAAGGTGTTGTCTCCGCGGTACCACCCTACTTTTATTACTCAATTAGGTTATTACGTAACCAACGAATCTGGTTAATTCCCAGTCAGCTTGCCCTGAGTTTATTCGCAGAAAAGCTCTGCTTATCGACGGGCTCCGGAGCGGGGTACTCCTTCAAAGCTTTGGTTAATTGTAACATCGTCAAATAAAATTAAGCAACACCAATTTTAATCTATACCAATTATTGACGATCGTCAGGAAACGGTATAAGATTGCTTGCATGATTAAAAAAGGGACACTAACCTATCACCTCCTTCTTGCACTGGAAAAAAGCATCGAAAGTGGCACTCCTCTTTTGGATTTTTTAGCAAGCCCCCGAACCTTCGTTTGGACTGGCTATAGAACCAATCTTAATTACAGTAACCTATACAAAACAGTCAGGCAGCTACGAATTAAAGGCTATCTGGAAACACCAAAGGAAGGACGTAAAATTCTATTGAAACTCACCAACAAAGCTAAAGAAGAGCTGATTCTTAATAAATTATTGGAAAGAAAAAGCTGGGATGGAAAATGGCGAATAGTAATTTTCGATATTCCAGAAAAACATCGAAAGGTCAGAAATAGCCTTCGAAGCAAACTCCGCCAGTGGCAATTCGAACAACTGCAAAAATCGGTTTGGGTTGGCAAAAAAGACGTAAGTAGCGAGATTAAGAAGTTTATTAATTATCTGAATATTCCCCAGTGGGTTCAGGTTTTTGTGGCAGATAAGATTTAAATCTATACCAAATTTAGACGATCGTCAGAAAACAGTATAAATAAAGACGGAATCTCTCGCGCGGTTCTTGCCTTTGCGTTTTACCAAATAATTGTGAATATTTCATAATTAATTCGATCCTGAGTTTATCGAAGGACCAAAAAGCTCTGAATATCGCATAGAACAATTATAGACAACAAGGGCTATTTGTAAAACAACTAAATGGAATTTACCGAAGTAACTTTAAAATATCATTTAGAGAGTGAAACGCTACAAGACAGCGATCATTGTAGCAGTGCAACTCTCGCAACGATATATGAAACTAACGAAGTAGTTTCAATATATCATTATAGGTTATGAGCACAATCAGCGCCAAAAGCAAAGCAAAGCCAATAGAATGTGCCCATTTTTCTACCTGAGGATAAACTCTTCTCCTAGTGATTGCCTCAACAATAATAAAGAAAAATCTGCCGCCGTCCAAAGCCGGAATCGGCAAAATGTTAAGTATCGCCAAATTCAAAGACAAAAGACCCATTAACTGCAAAGTTGAAACTGCTCCCAAAGAAACCGCCTGTGAAGTTATCTGGGCAATGCCTACCGGCCCCGAAACCCCTTCAGAAACAGGTTCAATTGTGCGCTCTCTTATAGCAAAACCTATCAGCTCCTTAAAAACTTTAAAACTGTACTCCGTCGTATTGTAGCTGTGAATGAAGCCGGAAAAGACCTTTTGCGGCAAAGTCTGGTAATTCAAGACTACTAACTCGCCCAGCCCCACGCCCAAAGCCGGCGCTTTTAAGCTCTCGCTAAAGGTTGGTGTCGCTGAGACTTCTCTTCTTTGGTTGTTGACCGGATTTTCTAAAGTTAAAGCCAGTTCCTTGTCCGCCGACGCCCTGATCACCTGCTGCAGCTGGCCGATGGAGGAAATCTCTTGTCCTTCAACAGCCACGATCGCCTCACCGCCTTTTATCCCGGCTTTGTCTGCTTGCGAATCTTTCGAGACATCCACCACAAATACCTGCCTTGTTTCATTAACAAATTTAAATTTATGCTCGATTAAAAGCGGCACACTTACCCTAAAACCCAAAGCAAAAACCACGACATAAAAAATCAAGACTGCCAAAACAAAGTTCACAAAGACTCCGGCAACTACAACCAAAGACCGCTGCAATATGCTTTTTTGATAGAAACTATTTTTTGCTTTGACGCTCTTATCCTGCGGATCTTCGCCCACCAAGCGCACAAACCCGCCAAACGGCAGCCAGTTGACAGAATAAATCGTCTCGCCTATTTTTTTGCCCCAGATTCTCGGCGGCAATCCCAAGCCAAATTCTTCAACACCAATACCCGCCCGCTTGGCCATCAAAAAATGCCCCAGCTCATGCAAAAGGACTAAGATCGAAAGAATAACAATGAAAATGATGATCGAAATCATAATTTCAAATAGGTTAACCTATTTTCTAAGTTTCGAAAATAATTACCAATTTCAAATACTACCAATAAGTACAAATCAATGAAAAATATTCGAATATTAAAATATTGATTTGAAATTTGTCATTGGTATTATTGGTATTTATTCATCGCGAGGTTAAACCTCGCGAATCTGCTCTTCCTTGGCCTTACCTGTCACTTCGATCATTTCTATAAAAAGATCATGTTGTTTTTGAACTTCGCCCGCTAGTCTTTTCTCTTCGTCTTCCGAAATCTCACCATTTTTTTGCTGCCCGCGCAGTTTTTCTATATATTCATGCCTAATTTGCCTTATTTCTACCCGATATTTTTCCAGAATTTGGTGCATCTGTTTAATTAATTGCTCCCGGCGCTCGGCAGTCAAAGCCGGAATGACGATTCTGATGATGTCCCCGTCCACCACCGGATTTAGTCCGATATTTGCTTTAACAATTCCTCCAACAATATTGGTAATTATTGATTTGTCCCAAGGAGAAATTAGAAGAACCGTCGGCTCCGGTGTCGTAATCTGGGCCAGTTCCTTGACCATCATCTTGCTGTTGTAAGCGTCAACCAAAATATCAGAAACCAAAGTCGGCGCCGCCCTGCCTGTTCTAATTTGCGCAAGTTCACCTTTCAGGTGATCAACGGCTGTTTGCATTTTGGCCTGTATTTCGTCAATCATTATCCGTTTCTACCCCCGGAATTAGCATAACTTTGAGCAATCTGTTCTTTTATCTCCACTGCTAACCCATGATTATCAATCATGCCGGCAATATCATGGTGACTTGCAGCCATCTCGTAACCTCTTTTGCAACTTTCAAGCTTCAGGAAGTATTCTTCACGTATGGTTAGAGGCAACATGGGAATTTCTTCCAACAAGACCAAAGAATATTCTCCGGATTTTTCAATCCTCATCTTTAGCCTTTATCCTTTCAACTTCACTGTTCATGTTCCCAATTCAAACCTTATGAATCTGGCAATTTTAATATTTTCCCCCACCTTTGCGATCGTTTCTTTGACCAGTTCGTCAACCGTCTTTGCGGAATCCCTGATATATTCCTGTTTCAAAAGCGCATCTATGTCTTTGGGATCCATGGCCGCAACCTGCATGGCCACTTCATGAACCAAAATTTTGAATTCGTCTGTTTTGGCCACAAAATCCGTCTCGCAGTTAACTTCAACCATAACGCCAACTTTGCCTCCTGCGTGAATATAGGTATCAACAAGGCCCGCACCAACTACCCGGTCTTTCTTTTTAGCAGCTTTATCTATTCCCCAAGTTCTTAAAAGCTCTTTTGCCTTTTTAAAGTCGCCATCAGATTCCCCTAGAGCTTTCCGGCAATCAGCAATAGACGCTTGAGTCTCTTCTCTAAGTTTTTTAATTTGATCAAGCGAGACTTTCATCTGTTACTGCGCTGCAACCTCTGCCGCTTTTTCACCAGCCAGCTCTACTTTCTCCTTGGCACCTTTCGCATCGAATTTCTTTCTTCCCTCGAAATAACTATCGGCAACAGCGGCAACCACAATTTTGATTGCTTTTATAGCATCATCGTTGCCGGGAATCGGATAATCGACTAAGGAAAGATCGGCATTAGTATCACAAATCGCCACCACCGGTATTTCCTTTTTTTTAGCTTCACGGCAGGCATTTTCTTCCTTCCTTACATCAATTACAAAAATAACATCCGGCAATTTTTCTAATCCGGCGACCCCACCATAAAATCTTCTCAGCTTTCCAATTTCTCTATCAATTAAAAGATTTTCTTTTTTGGTCCGATCGCTGAACTCACCAGCTTCTTTTTGAGCTTCAAGGTCGGCCAGCTTCTTGATATTCTTGTGAGTCTGCTCCCAATTAGTTAATAAACCGCCTATCCACCGCTCTGTGATAAATTTTGCGCCTACTCTGGCTGCCTCCTCTGCAATAATCGATCTTGCCTGTTTTTTGGACCCGAGGAAAATAATTACCCCACCTGCTTCTGCCACTTTTTTGACAAATTCGCAGGCTTCTTCTAATTTTTCGACTGTCTTGGCAAGATCAATAACATGAACGCCTTCTCTTGCCGTAAAAATAAAGGGCTTCATCTTGGGATTCCAGCGTCTCACCTGATGACCAAAGTGGACCCCGGCTTCCAAAAGATCTTGCATTGATGGAATATTCATAGATTCCTCCTTAACCTCGCTAGGCAACGAGCCCGCCGCCCATATTACGAATTTTGCAGTTTCTAACTAACTCAGAACTAAAATGCTCATAACTGCAAACTCCGCAGGAGTTTGCCATGGGCGTGTGTGATCTTGAGAATATAACACAGAATTTCAAAAAAAGTAAATAGAAGAAGAAAATTATCGAAATGGAAATCCCTTTACACTGCCTCTTTATCCTTTTCTGTCTCCCCTAACTTCCGACCCGGATCCCTCACCCGCCATCCTAAATATTCCGCCAACGTTTTTAGCCCCAAGATCATATGCCCTGATAACTTTTGTGCCTTCTTTTGCAACGACACGCACACCTGGAACTTCTGCCTGCTCGTGATCTAAATTTGCCCCTCCCTGCTGCGACTGTAGTCTTGCACGCAAATAAGCTTCCTCAAACGGATCAGAAAACGTTTGTCCTTCTACTCTTTCTGTCATCTCTAAAAAAATTGGCCCGAAAAACTCCAGCCAATTTATGACAAAATTATATTGTCCTGCAACGCTAAAAGCAAGTTTTAAATTAAACTCGCTCTCACCTCCTACTTAATTCCTAATTTTCTGTCAATTCTCTTCTCACTCTCACGTCTGGCTAAATCATACTCGCCGAAATCTACAAATTTCAAAACGGCTGCCAAAGTTGGATGCACACCTCTTACTGCCTCAACCTTCAAATGCTCTATTTTGCGATAATCCGGGTGACCCTGCGGCCCAGTCCTCAGTTCCGCTTCCCAAGCGAGTTCCCGCAGGTTCTCCCACTGATACCAGCGAATTCGACTGCCCATCATCACCGTATATTGTGCTTGATCGGGGTACTTTTTTGAAACACGTCTGTAAAAACTGTCAATCTTTTTCGCAGCATCAATATAAGGCCTTTTAAGGTTGGCGGCAACCAAATCCGGCGGAATATCAAATCCCAACTCTGTCGTAAATCTTTGCCGCTCCTGTGTCAACATTCTGTGACGATGCAAATCACGATAGGCCCCAAAATTTGCCACAATGTCAAATTTGTAATAAGTATTTTCGAATGCACGAATCAGCCGATGCTGTCGGACTTTTCGCTTTGAAATCGTGGTTTTTATAATAGAAAACTTTTCCCGCGTCGTTAATTTTTTAACTCGCTCTTTAATTTCTGAATACGAAGAAGTTGAGTATTTATACAAAATACTTGCAACAATTTTATCTTCTGCTTCATTATCCCATTCAACAAGTTGGGCCGACGGCCCACTGGTTTCTGGCAGTCGATTATCTTCAACAAATTTTTTGGCCATTTTTTCCAGATTCCTCTCGGTTGCAGCCACATAACGCTGGTAAATTCTGCCTCGTTTGCTAGTCGCTCTGCCAACTAATGATGGAATAACTTTCTTTAGCTCGTTCTGCGCTTCGCGTGCAAGATTGCGAATTTCCCAAAGAGGACTGGTCAAACATTTTGTGATCACGTATTCTAATGATTGCCCAACACCGAAAAATCCAACGTTGGTTAAAGTTGCTGCCGGAAGATATGCGCGCAAAACATCACAAGCTTTTGCCTTAATTGTTTCACTGTATGCGCGGTCTGTCTGGTCTTTCTCCTGGCGAAAACGCTTTCGCAAGTATTTCGCAAGTGGTTCCATGCCTTCGCTATAACGGTCAAAAAGCATGTCCATATTTTTTATATATTCACGTCCGAAGCTGCTTTTTGCCAAATCCGGATCAATAAAATAAAGATACCTGCCTCCAGCTTTTTCGTTGAATTGCACGTAGCGAGTTGATTTTTCAAGCGGAGCAAAACCTATGCGGAAGTCTTCTAAAACTTTGGTGGCAATCTGCGAAACATTTTCAAAGAAAATGTGTGCGCCCGCCATTTGGGCAATGGAGTCATCCCCGTACGCGGCCAGCCATTTTTCAAAAAATCCTCTGGCCCTTTTGCTATTGACCACCTTTTCCCAACCACCATGCTTATGTAAGTAGTCAACGAAAGTCACCAGCTCCTTCTTCATTACCTCCGCCTGACGAATTTCCGATTTTGTTACCCCTTCCAAATGCGGTTCCAAAATAGGCTTAATATATTCGTCGAAAAATAAACGGCGGACTCCTTTGGTCGATCGACTGTAACGCGACGCCAATGCCCCCAAAACTTCGCTTGGCAGATACTTGGCGGCAAAAACATTTCTATCTAAATTGGTAAAAAACGGAGAAATAAAATGCGCCTCTTCTTTGGTAAATTTTTCGGCAAAAGGATTATTCATTTTTTAAGTTTCGGAAATATCTGACTTTCTGTTTTCGATATAGACCACCCGTCTGCACCTACTTTATACAAATTTGATATTTCATCAAAACTAAACCATTTCACCTCATCGATTTCGTCCGGCTCTAACTTAAGATCTGATAAATTACCATCCCAAACAATTTCAAAATCTCCTTGAAATTCCTTATCGTGATCACTTCTAAATATTCCAAGCACCCTTAGTTGTTTTGTTGAAAGTTTTAGACCTATCTCCTCTTGGGTTTCCCCAATCGCTGCATCTTCGAAATCTTCATTGGGTCCCAAATGTCCGCCGAATCTCGGATCCCACATTCCAGGGTCACTATCTTTTTTCAACGAACGTTTATGGCAAAGCAGATTTCCTTTACCGTCAACAATCCAAATATGGGCTGTTCTATGCCATAAGCTTTTTTTGTGAACAACTCTCCTTGATTCTTGACCAACTATATTATTGTCTTCATCCACTACAATCAAAATCTCATCAGGATTAACGGCCATAATCAACAATCTCGTTCAACCGCTTCACCACTTCACTATGAACTTCTTCTACGCTTCTCAATTTGCTTCCCCTCATATTGGAAACCACAATCCAGTTCTTTTTTCCTTTTGCATAATGCCCATATTCTTTTGCCACCGTTTCCTGATATTTGGTATCAACCTCATGGATGTCCCTAACTCTTCTTGCCATAAACTTTTGTGCGACCGAATTTGAAATTGTTAAAAGAAACACCAAATCCGGCATAGGTATTCCGTTTTCCGCAAATTCCAGATTTTCCAGCCAATCAATATATTTCTTTTTTTCTTCTTTACCGGAAATTTTTGCAGCTTGATGGGCAATGTTAGAAGCAACGTATCTGTCACAGATAACTGTTTTTCCGTCTCTAAGCCATTTTTTTAATTCGCCTGATGCGTACAGTCTGTCTCCTGCATAGAGCATTGACGCCAGATATGGATTGACCTGGTTTACGGTTCCGAATTCGCCGCCTAAATATCTCGTAATCATCTTCCCCCAGGCCGAATCGTATCTTGGAAAAGAAGTTAAAACTGCTTGAATATTTTTCTTTTTTAAAAAATCAGTAAGAAGTTTTGCTTGAGTGGTTTTACCAGCCCCATCCGCACCCTCGAATACGATAAGTTTTCCTTTATTCATGAAAATTCGAGCCCAGAGCACTTCGGTTACACTCAGCGTAAACAAAGTCGAAGGGTTCTAAAACAATTAGCTTACCCTTTTTTAACATACTTGTGGATTTTAGAAGGCACAGCGATGCGAGAACCTGAATAACGATCGGACCTACTACCCTCGTAACCCATCCTGACCGGCGCGGCCAATTTTTCGAAGGTAAATGCACAAATGGGCATACCGCAGTAAAGAATTGCCGGCTTCGGCCCAAGATTTCCAAGCTCTAAAACCGGTGACCCGTTCCAGCCCGGGTCGAATCTTGCAGCCGTCGAGTGAACCAAAATCCCCAACCTTGCCAGTGAGCTTTTACCTTCCAGCCTTCCCAGGATATCGCTGGGTAACTTTAGAACTTCTTTTGTCGAGGTTATGGCAAAAGCACCAGGCTCGAGAATAAAGGGGTCACCATCCTCTAAATTGATCTCCTCCATCGCATCTCCAGGCAAGCCTCTTTTTGTATCAATGAAGCGATATGCCCCGGATCGAAAGAGTTTGATATTTTTACCCAAATGAAAATCAATAGAAACCTGGTCTATTTGCTTTCGCCAATCGCGCTCTAAAGGTTCAATTTTTATAACCTTCTGCTCGATATATTGAGCGATTAACCAATCCGGCAGAACCCCGCTTATGTTGTTCGTACTCTTAACTTTTGATTTCGCCACCAAGAAATCATAAACAATTTGGCTCCAAGTTTCCATATGTTTGTAATACTTGCCAGCCTCGTCAAGTGAAACAAGAGTACCCATTTTATGCTCATCTTTCACCGAAATATTGTCGGCACTGCCCATAATCCGAACGATCAGGCCCACGTGAACCATACCAACCTCATTTGCATCATGATTCAAAATGCCGACAAATTCAGTTTTATATCTGTCTTCATAATCAATCTCTTCCTCAAACTCTCTCCTCGCCCACTCCATTACTAGATTACTGCCTCTGGCTCCTTTGGCTCGCCCTGAGTTTTGTCGAAGGGTTCTTTTCGTACCTTTAATATCTTCCTCATTGATATGCCCACCTACCCCCAACGAATACTTGTTCGCCAAACGCCTATCTGTATGATCGTCTTTCCTTCTCATCAAAAAAATCCTGTTCCCGTTTTCAAAAAATAAATACGGAATAATTTGTTTCCAGTTAGGGTTCTCCTCAGCATCGCCACGCCGCATAAACCTGTGTTTTTTGTAAATCAGATCGATGTGTTTTTTTAGATTATTTGAATTAATACCATTCCAGATTCCATCAACAAAAAGGTCACCACGAGCAACAACCATCACCCTCTCATCTTCTTTTGATCTTTTAGAAATAACTCTTTTTGCCATCACGCGCTAGCTGCTTTAGTATCAACAGGTTTCTGTGTTTCAGGTTTTTTCCAAGAAGCAAACTTGCATTTTGGGTAATTGGTACAACCCCAGAAAGGCCTGCCTTTTCTCGTCCGCTTCATTACAACATTGCCGCCATCTTCCGGACAAATTAAACCGCTATCTACCACTAAAGCTTTAGTGTTCTTACAGTCCGGAAATCCGCTGCATGCCAAAAACTTCCCGTATCTTCCGTATCGAATTACCATAGGTTTACCGCACTTCTCACAAATTTCGTCGGTTTTTTCAGCCTCAACCTTCATCTTCTCGGCCTCTTCTGTAACCTTTGTAACCTGCGGTTCAAACTCCTCCCAGAATTTACTCATGATCGGCGCCATTTGCGCTTGCCCCTGAGCAATTAAATCCAAATCCCCTTCCATTTGCGCCGTGAAAGATAAATCGACAATTTCCGGAAAGTACTTAACCAAAAAATCGACAGTTGTTGTACCTACAGGCGTCGGGCCGATTTTTTTATCTTCCAACTTTTCGATGTAATTCCTTTCATACAAAGTCGAAATAGTCGGTGCATAAGTCGACGGTCGGCCAATTTCATTTTTTTCCAAATCCTTTATCAAGGTTGCTTCCGTGTATCGTGAAGGGGGCTGGGTGAATTTTTGTTCCGGAGTTATTTTATTAAGTTTCAGGTCTTCACCTTCTGACAGTTGCGGTAAAGTCTGTTCTTTTACGGGAACTTTTCCATACACTTTATAGAAACCGCCAAATTTGACTTTTTGGCCATTAGCCCGAAGCAGATACCTCTTATTCCCGATTGCTTCAACATCCAAGGTTGTTTCAGCAATAACCGCCGCCTCCATTTGGCAGGCTACCGTCCGCTTCCAGATCAGGTCATATACTTTTTTGTGCTCCTCTCTGTCAACCGTCAACCGTGAACTGTCAACTTGTATATTTGTCGGCCTTATCGCCTCATGTGCCTCCTGTGCAAGCCGCGACTTGACCTTGTAGCCTCTCGCCGACTTTGGCAAATAATTTGAACCGAATCTCTCTTCTATCATTTTGCGCGTGGCTGCGACAAAATTGGCAGATAAATTAACAGAGTCTGTACGCATGTAAGTAATCAGTCCGTTTTCATAAAGATCCTGGGCAATTCTCATTGTTCTCTTCGGAGCAAAACCGAACTTTGTCGATGCTGCCTGTTGAAGCGTGGAGGTGGTAAACGGCGGGCTGGGATTTTTGACAGTGTCTTTTGATTTAAGTTCGACTACTTTGTAAGCTGACTTCTCTAAATCGGAAACAACGTCATCCGCCTCCTGCTTGTTTTTAATTTCTGCTTTCTCTTGTTCAATTTTAAGAAGTTTTGCGCCAAATTCCTGGCCACTTGCTTGCCCTGAGCTCTGACGAAGGGTCTCTGGTTTCTGACCAACTAGCATAGCCACAATTTCCCAGAATTCTTGGGGTTTAAACGCTAAAATTTCTCGCTCCCTGTCAACAACCAGTCTTAGTGCGGCAGACTGAACACGTCCGGCAGAAAGCCTGCTTTTGACTTTTTTCCATAAAAGCGGAGAAAGTTTATAACCGACAAGCCTGTCCAAAATTCTTCTTGCCTGCTGAGCGCTAACTAAGTCGTCATCAATTTTCCTTGGGTTACTAAAAGCCTCGTTGATAGCATCCTTGGTAATTTCATGGAATACTACACGTTGATATTGCTTATCCTTTACCTTGCCTTTGTCCTTGATAACCTCAAGTAAATTCCAGGCAATCGCCTCTCCTTCTCGGTCCGGATCGGTTGCCAAAAATAAACTATCCGCAAGCGCTGCAACTTTCGCCAGATTATTAACCGCCTTTATTTTTTCTTTTGGGATCACATATTTTGGTTCAAACGCGTGTTCAACATCCACACCGAATTCACCACGCGGCAAATCCCTAACATGCCCCATGGAAGCCGTTATCTCATAGTCCTTCCCTAAGTATTGCGACAATGTCCTTGCTTTGGTAGGTGATTCGACTATTACTAAATTCTTCACGATAACCTTTTACTAATCATTAACTCTCCATTATTTTTACCATCACTGTCAATACCCACCCGCGCAAAAATTGCCAGAAAATGATACTCTTTTAAAATGCAGTGGCAGGACCTTGTCTTTACAATTGGTGGCTGGATCTTCATTTTTTCC
>CAZLVB010000011.1:0-21466 GCA_964562855.1 uncultured Gammaproteobacteria bacterium
GCAAAAACCCTACCGCTATTTTGCCGTAAAGCGACTGTAAATCATGTTTTTCGGAAAGCAACTTAACAATAATAACCGTAGACGAAAAAGTTAAAGCCGTCGCTATATAAATTGCAGGCACTGGGGCAAAACCCAAAGCACTAATAATTACAAAACCCACAAACGCCGTAAAGAGTATCTGCCCCAAACCTGTTAAAATTGCTGCCTTACCTACGTATTTAAGATCTTCAATTTTTAACTCAATTCCTACCAAAAACAATAAAAACGCGATGCCGAAATTTGCCAAAACATCCAAAAAAGCTTTATCAAAACTCTTAAAAACAGCAAAAATCGAAATGACGATTCCGGTAAAAATATAGGCAACAATCAAGGGTTGCTTGAGAAGTCTGGCAATTATTCCAAAAACACTGGCTAAGACTAAAACGGTAGCTAACTGAAAAAAAAGGTTCTCCATGGCCAAGTCAAACTTGGCCCAACCGAGTCAGACTCGGTGGGCAGTACTCTAGTCAATTGTTAAATGCTTGCCCCGCCAAGTCAAGCGTCAGCTTGACGAAGTGGGGTCAGTTGTCAATCCTTCGACGAAACTCAGGATGACCCTGAGTGATAATCGAACGGGTCAAGAAGCTTAAGACTTCTTCCAGTTCTTTTGGCAAGGGGCTTGTAAATTTTACGGCCTTTGAAGTCTTAGGATGCTTAAATTCCAGCAACTGCGCATGTAAAAAAAGCCGCGGACACCAGCTTAAATCGAAAGCTAGAAGCTTTCTTGGAGCATACAGCCGATCAGACACCACCGGATGGCCAATACTTTTTAGGTGAACTCTTAGCTGATGAGTTCTGCCTGTTTTTGGAAAAACCGAAAGCAGCGTGTAGCTTTTTGCATGAATTTGCAAATATCGAATCCTTGCGCGAGTCAACTTTAGGGGTTCAACCCCTAAAGGGGTCGGACCCCTAAAAAAGTTGTGTTGCAAATAACTAGCAACTTTGAAGTCTGTCCTTGCTTCCCTGCCTTCGGCTGATCGACGATCAGCAATCCCGAATTTCCCCAACTTGATTCGAGTTAATCGTGACTCAATAGTTCCCGTTTCCCCCTTGATCAACCCATGAACCAAGGCTGTATATTCTTTCTTAACTTCTCTTGCCTTAAACTGTGCCTGAAGAAAATCAAAAGCTTTTTGTGTCTTGGCAACCAAAAGCAGTCCGGACGTTTCCCGGTCCAGCCGGTGAACAATCCCCGCCCGTCCGCCAATATTAGGATCCGACCCTTTCGGTAAGCTCGCCTTAAAATAATCAAATAGTTCGTCTTGGAGGGTCGGACCCTTGACAGTTTCAGCCCTATTAACCACTAACCCCGCTGGCTTATCGACCACCAAAATCTGCTCATCCTCAAAGACAACTTTTAAATCCCCGCTCATAACTTATCTTTCTTAAGAGGTAACAATTGATACAAAAGTATTAAAGCACCCACAGTAATTGAAAGATCTGCCAGATTAAAACTCGTCGGCCAGAGTGGAATTTCTATAAAATCCCTCACACAGCCAACTGTCAAACGATCAGCTAAATTAGAAATTCCTCCGGCAAAAATCAAGGCCAGTCCTGCTTCACTCAAAATCCTTTTTTCTCTGCAAAATAGGTAAAATATCAGGGCAAGAATAACAATTGAGAAAAAAATCCCGAACTGATCCGGCAAGCTGACCCCAAAGGCAATTCCCTTATTGCAAGAAGTTGACCAATTAAAAGAAGCGTAATTTTTGCTGATTTGATCAAGAAGAATTACAAAAGTGCCAAGAAGCGCCAGTCTAGCTTTTTGCCTCAAGTTCCCCTTCACACTTCATACAATAAATCGCCGCCGGCTTGACTTCAAGACGCTTGAAGTCAATTTTCTTTTTGCATCGCTCGCATATCCCGTAAGTACCTTTTTGAATCTTACCCAAAGCTAGCTCTATTTCTTTCAAATCCTTTTTCAGTTTTTGTTCCAAAATCACTGCCTGTTCGTGTCCAAACAACTGGGCAGCATCAGTCCCAGGCTCAACGATAATTGACCTGTCGGAATTAGAAAAAGGATCATCGCGCTTAATTCTTCTTAGAGCGCCCAAAACTGCATTACGCTGGGCGACAACCTTAACTTTTAAATCACCGATTTTAATCATTTTTTAACCTTAAAAACATTTACAAGCTCAACAAATCCCAAGTAGACCTCGAAAACTAAAAGCCTTAAAAGCAAGTAGACTGATCTTACTATAAAAAGAGGTACAAATAAAAGAGACTTGGCAATTCGCCCAGCCTCGTCAATCGATGTCAATACTCTCTTCGCTCTAAATACAGCAAGCAAGAAAAAAGCAAAGACTGTTTTGATATCATCCCTGATGTCTCTTTTTGCTAAAACGTACCATAAAATCAAGCCGAAAACTAAAATGGCAACCTCTAGCGCTGCACGCCAAGCTTGTTGACCTTGCGGTAACACTCCCCTGAAAGTGACAAGCCTGTCGAAAATAGCTACCGCAACCCCAAAAACAAGATAAAAACTGGCGAAAAATCCCGCGTACCGCTTCTTAACCGATAACCTTTTTATAACAAAGAAGAGCACAAAATAAAAAACAAAGTAGAAAAGGTAACGAGTTAAAAGCGGCACAGAAAGAGTAAATTTAAAAACACGAAAAGTTAAACTGCCCTCAATCAGGTTAGTACTAATCAATTTCGTCAAGTAATAAATCATTTGAATAAACACAAGCGGCGCCACAACCAGATCAAAAATCTGCAAAAAATTAGCCCGTTTTACCCTTAAATAAATAAAGGCCAAAATCACCATGCCCAAAAGCGCTCCCAGAAAATCAAATCCCCGGTAAACATTGGCAAAAACTAACTTTTTAGCTGACCATTGATAAAAATCAGCTCTTATCAAAAAATCCAAGACCCTGCCACCAAGGACAGCGCCGATAGCAAAAATCACTACAGTGTCCAATACTTCTTCTGTATCCAAAAGTTCATGCCTGCCTGCCCGCCAGAACAAAAAAACTCCAATTAAAATTCCCAGTATCAAAAGCACAGGGCCGGGCCAGTCCGACAAAAAGCTAATCGTTGAAAAATTTACGGGAAACATTGAAAGAAAATCCTGTTAATCATATCAAAAGATTAGTAGACGCAACAACTCGCCTTATGTTATGATTGTTAGTGCGAACCAGAGTAATCTGGTTTTTTGAATGACAGCTACAGCACACGCTTTGATTGGGGCAAGCCTCGCCGCCAGGATTACTAACCCCTACATAGGTATACCGCTTGCCATATTCTCACATTTTATTGCCGATCTGGTCCCCCATTGGGACGCCGGCACAAATCACCGGCAAAAAAGCCTGATGCGGCTTCGCACTGAAGCTGCGCTTGATGTTCTTCTGGGGTTTGCTTTGGTTTTAATCCTATTTCGCAATTTTGCCCAAACCAATCCGGTTTATTTATTTTCGATGGTGATTGCCGCTCAGCTTCCGGATTGGATCGAGGCCCCTTCGTGGATGTTTGGCTTTAAGGTTCCGCCTTTCTCCTGGCTGGACTGGCTCGGCCACAAGCTGCAGACGCGCATGCAGCTTCCGTGGGGATTGGTAACTCAGGTAGTTTTGGTGGGGATTTTAGTTTTGACTTCAGTTGATATCGTAAGTGTCAGCCAAAATCTTCTGGCTGCACTAATACCCGCTTCTTAAAGAGACTTTTTATTTTGCCCGCTCGACATATTGACCGTTTCTTGTGTCGACCCGTATCAGTTCACCAGTTTTAATAAACAAGGGAACTTTGACTGTCAGCCCGTTTTCCAAAACCGCGTCTTTCTGCGCAGCGCCGGCAGTATTTCCGCGGGCCGAACCGCCGGTCTGAGTAACTTTATAATCGGCCATTTTAGGAATTTCGATATTGACGGGTTTGTCACCTATCAAAAAAAGTGTAACCTCCATTCCCTCCCTTAAAAACTTACCGATATCAGAAACCAACGATAAGGGGACGGCAAACTGCTCATAACTTTGCATATCCATAAGATTACAGCCTTGTCCGTCCCTGTATAAATATTGGACGGTTTTGCGGTTTAAATTTACCTCTTGAACTTTTGCGCCTGTGATGAAGGATTTTTCAACTGTCGCCCCGCTTTCCAAATTTTTAACTTTAACCTTAACATTGCCGCTTCCCCTGCCCATTTTGATATGCTCGTAGGAAATCACAAAAAAGTATTGGCCCTTGTCTTCAAAGACTGTGCCTGATCTCAAGTCTGTTACAGAGATCATCCTAGTTGGATTTTTTTAGAAGATTTTTTGCTGCGGCTTATTCGAATCAATCCTGAAGCTGGAACAATTATAACTCCCCGCTTCTCAAGTTCATCAAGAAATAAGTTAGCCCCGATTGAATCCGAAACCATGTGCCCGGCGATGATTAAGTTGATGTGATGTTTTTTCGCCTCTTCCCTGTGTTCTTCTGAAGTATGCATCGAAATGATTGTGCCCACTCCTGCCTGCGACAACTTCTCGTAAATTTCTTTAGCCCCCTCTGTTCCACCGGTGAACTCGGCAACAGCAACCTTGCCTGCTCTGTTTTTTTCGCTGCCGGTGTAAAGAGATGGACCTGCCTTAAACTTAATCGCCTGTTTATATTCAGGAATTGAACGTAAAATATCCAAAACGTCACCGACAGTTTCGTGATCCTTTTTTTCGAAAATATCGGCCATAAAGCGCCAACCCATGTTGTCCCAGACCGTATGAATACACATAAAAGGCATGCCTAAAAGTCTGGCCGCATCGACACTGCGGTAATGATTGGCAGGACCGATTTTTCGCCTTACCTCGCCAATTCTATCTGCCAAAACCCCTTCGGCAACATTAACTGGTACCCCGTATGAAGCCATTAAATCCACCTGTAGGTCCATCACTTCATGAAGCGAGGAAAGAGCGCCGCCTGCCGGATGATGGGCAATCAGAAGATCAATATTTTCGCCTTTTTCGTTTAATCTATCTGCCAAAACTACTTCGCCTGCGTCAAAGTCTATACCGGCCATTACTTTCTTGACTGTCTTTTTCAAGTCACCGAATAAGACACGCGTGTCTGAATAAGGGTTTTTAAGAGATTCTAAATCAAAATCTTCTTTCCTTTTGGCCGGCAATTCCTCATACTGTTTTTTTTGACGGGCTAAGTACTTTTTTACGCCATCTTTGCCGCGGGGATCGGCCTCGGTTCCTAATTTAATTGCCAGCTCGTAAATTTCACTAATAGTCATTTGTCGAAATTAAGTGTTGTAATTATATCAAGAGCAACAGGTGCAAGCTACTTTCAAGAATCCCACCGGAGCAAAAAGCCTGCTTGTGGCCGGGGAGGGAGTCGAACCCTCACGGAGTTGCCTCCATACGTTTTTGAGACGTAACTGTCTACCAATTCCAGCACCCAGCCATGGGTTTTAGTTCGCTTTGCTCACGTTTTTCTCACAGGTTCGAAAAAGGATACCTACGCGTCTGTCACTTCTTTGCAATGCAAAGAACGACCCTTTCCGCCACCCGGCCATTAATTATTCCCAAACAAACGTTTTATTTTCGCACAAGTGCTCAAATGTTTTTGCAGTGCAAAAAGGATTCGTAACTGTCTATCACTTCTTGCTCGCAAGAACGACTCCTTCCAGCACCCAGCCATGCCCAAGTGCCCAGAGAGATTTAAATTATACCAAGAAAAATTGTATAAACGAAGATTAGGCGCACGCTAAAGCTCGGCAACTGCCGGCGGCTCCTCCACCTGAGGTCTGGATCTTCTTTTTTCAGCACTGTAGAACTTAACCCTATCCGCTTTAAATATCAAGTCGATTTCCCCGGTTGGACCGTTTCTGTGTTTTTGGATATCCAATTTCACCTGCTCGATATTCTCCGCGTCCGGCCGCCAGATAAACATGACCACGTCCGCATCCTGCTCAATCGCCCCCGATTCTCTTAAATCCGCCAGCTGTGGTCTTTTGGTACCACGCTGCTCAACCGCTCGAGAAAGCTGAGAACACGCAAGCACCGGTATCTTAAGCTCTCTGGCCAGATTTTTAAGACTTTGAGCAATTTCGGAAACTTCCTGTACCCTATTTTCCAGATTCCTGCCGACAACAAGCTGCAGATAATCAACAATCAACAGATTAAGACCCCGCTCGACCTGAAGACGTCTTGCCTTGGTGCGCATCTCCAAAATACTGGCAGCCGGCGTATCATCTATAAAAAACGGCGCATCTGCTAAAATCCCCATGGCTTCCTGTAGTCTGTCGAAGTCGCTGTCTTCCAATTTGCCGGTTTTCAACTTCCAGGCATCTACTTCACTTGTTGTAACTAACAGACGGTCCACAAGTTCTTCCTTACTCATCTCCAGCGAAAAAATTCCCACAGGTAAGCCCTCTTTTATGGCCACATGAGCGGCAATGTTTAGAGCCAAAGAAGTTTTACCTTGTCCCGGCCTGGATGCTAGAATCAGCAAATTAGAATCCTGCATGCCGGCAAGCTTGCCGTCTAAATCCCAATAACCCGTCGGTACTCCGCGCAGCCCCCCGGGTTTGCGGTGAAGCTCTTCAAGCCTGTCAAAGCTTTCAGCCAAGGCATCTTTCAGAGGCAAAAAGTTCTGCCTGAGCTGCTTCTGGGAAAGCGCAAAAATTGACTGTTCTGCTTCATCCAGAATCGACCTGATATCAGAGGTTTCATCAAATGCGGCAGTGGAAACCTTACCGCTTGCGGTAATCAACTGCCGCTTAATAAAGTGGTCCCGCACGATCTGAGAATAAACAAGTATATTAGCAGCTGTGGGCACAATGGAAGCAAGTTCCGCCAAATAACTAGCTCCGCCAACTTCATCAAACACACCCTTCTTCTTAAGCATGGCAGTTAAAGTCACTAAATCGACAGGCTCTCGCCTTTCATATAGTTCGATCATCGAAGAAAAAATGTCGGCATGATGCCTCTTGTAAAAATACTCCGGTTTTAAAATTTGAATAACGGAAATAATCGCGTCGCGGTCTAAAAGAATTGCCCCAATGATTGCCTTTTCGGCTTCAAGGTCTTGAGGAGGTACATTACCTGAAATTTTATTCGTAGAAAAGCTTTGCCTATTCGTAGAAAGGCTTTGCCTATTCGTAGAAAGGCTTTGCCTATTCGCAGAAAAGCTTTGCCTATTCGTAGAAAGGCTTTGCCTATTCGTAGAAAAGCTTTGCTTATTAGCCATAAATTTTAAATTGTTAAATTGACCTAATTACTCTAATTTTTAATATATTGAAAATAGGCTCCCTTATTGATCTAATTAATTCCCAAAGTCCCAATTTTAGAAATTAGAAATTAGAAATTTTATCTATTGTCTTGCCAAAAGAACTATTTCTACCTCTTCCGGTAATTTGTCCGCGGAAACCGAAAGCTTTGCTTGCGGTTCTGCCTTTTCCTTGCCAAAGCTTTCCAGAAACTTTTGCTCATTTTCCAGCTCAAATTTAAGACCGTCTACTTTGTAATGCATCGGCACAACGATTTTTGGTTCTATCTGGGCAATGATATCCGGCGCCTCTTTGGCAGAAATTGTATATGTGCCGCCTACGGGAATCAAAAGAACATCGCAGGCAGAAAGCTGCTCCACCTGCTCTTGGGTAAGCTTTTTTTGACCCAAATCTCCCAAATGGACAATATTGATATCGTCGATATTAATTAAATAAATGGTATTTTTGCCACGCTGACTGCCGCCAATGTCATCATGAAAGCTATCGATTCCCACAACATTGACCTTAGAAATC
The DNA here is from genome assembly GCA_964562855.1 of uncultured Gammaproteobacteria bacterium. Taxonomy (GTDB): domain Bacteria; phylum Patescibacteriota; class Microgenomatia; order Curtissbacterales; family GWA2-41-24; genus 2-12-FULL-41-17. The sequence continues at coordinate 7,754 of CAZLVB010000011.1, forward strand.
TCATATTCGCCGGGGCCGGAAATTACGAAAGGGTCTCTATCTTCACTTGTTTTGACGGCCAAGCTATTGTTGTGATCCTGGTGCTGATGAGTTACGCAGACAATATCCGCTTCCAGCTTTAAGTTAGGAAGGCCGGTAAAGTTGGCGTCGTATGGATCGCAAACCACACCGGCGCCTTTGCCTTTTACCTTAAAACAAGCCTGTCCAAACCACCAAATGTCGACCATAAATGGCTTCTAAGCAAAGCTGGGTTTATCCCGAGCAACGCGAGGGAGCCAAAAAATCATAGCACAAATTGAAAGACCGCAAAAGTCGCAAAAATTGCCCGGTGGTCGAAGCGTGTGTTAAGCTAAAATACTAAGAATGACCTGTCAGAAGCTTCAATGATGGTCATAAATTTCATTAACCGTATCGCCAAATACCTTGTAATCATAATCTTATTTGGATCTTTCATCTTCGGCCTCATCTGGTTGTGGCAAAGACAGCCAAAGCCACAATCAAATCAGGAAGATCAAATAACCAGCTCTATTAAGAACAAGCCTAGCGAAGACTCCCTTATTACTCCCCAAGATCTGACAGTTTTAACTTCACAAAACGTTAATTTTAAAGGTAAGACGAAAGCAAACTCACTTGTTGCTTTCTGGTCAAACAGCTTTTCGGCTGTTACAGAATCTGATAACGACGGGGCTTTCACATCCAGTGAAGTTACTATCGCAAAAGGTCTAAATCAGGTTAAAATGGCCGTGATTTCAGATAAATTAACACTGGAAAGCGTAAGCACGCTTAATTACCTTTCGGCAGACAATAATAAAGACGGTGATATTGTAAATTCCGGATCTGTTAAAAAAATTCTGGACACCCTAATCACCGTAAACACGGATACTGATGACAAAAATATCAGAACCTTAAATGCAGCTTTCACCTTTTCGCAAGATTTAAATTCCGAAGAAGCGGCGCTATCCCCCATAAAAAGAATTCGAATCGGAGACTTTATAATTGCCCAAGGATTCCTGCCAAAGGACAAAGAGGATAATCAACTAAAAGCAAACAAGATTCAAGTTTTTAGGGAAAACATCCCTATAAACACAAGATCTTTGGCAATTGCCAAAATTATAACAAGCCCGAAGCAAAATAAACTCTCTGCAAAAAACTTATCCGACAACGCAATACTGGATTTGACTCTTGAAAAATTTTCATCAATTATACTTGACGGCAAGGAGGTTAAAGCTAGTGATATTGAAATAAACAAAAACGCAATCATTATCTATCATCCAGATAAAGGCAAAAATCTTATTGACCTAATCTATCTACTATCCCAATAGCCCACATACCCAAATACCTTTATCCGTAGTATCATAAAAATAATAGATCCCGAAACAAATTCGGGATGACAAAAAAGAGAACTTATGCAAAAAGGCCCGCCGACACCCAAAGGATTTCGCGACATTGACCCGGCTTTTGCCAAAAAAAGAAGACAGATCATCAATCAAATTGCCAAGGTTCTGGAAGATGCCGGCTTTGAACCTCTGGAAACTCCAACTGTCGAATTTGCCCAAACCTTAAAGGGTAAATACGGGGAGGAAGAAAGGTTAATTTATGAATTTAAAGACCGAGGCGGTCGAGATTTAGCACTGCGCTATGATCTAACCGTTCCTCTTGCCCGTTACGTAGCCAATAACAATCCAAAGTTACCATTTAGACGATACCAAATCGGCCAGGTCTTTCGGGGAGAAAACCCGCAAGCCGGACGTTTTCGTGAATTCACCCAGTTTGACTTCGATACGGTCGGCTCCGAAGACATGGCCCAGGACTCCCAAATTATTGCCACCGCCATCAAAGCCGTAAAAGCAGTGGGTATTTCTAAATGTCAGATAAAAATCAACGACCGCAAAAATTTCGAAGACGTCGATAAAAAAGTTGTTATCGCTTTGGATAAACTCGAAAAAGTCGGAGAAGAAAAAGTCATTTACGAGCTAACATCTGCAGGTTTTGATAAGGATAAAGCAACAACTTTACTTGCAGCTATGAGAGATAAAAAACCAACTCCCGATCTCGAGACGATTTTCGCAAAACTGGAAAAATTGGGCATCACCAAAGGTGACTATGCTTATGATCCCCTTCTGGCCAGGGGTCTAGATTACTACACGGGAGCGATCTTTGAATTAAGAGTTCCCTCTTACGGAAATCTGTCAATCGGTTCCGGCGGCCGGTATGATAACTTAATCGGTATGTTTGCGCAAAAACAAATTCCCGCCGTCGGCTTTTCATTCGGAATCGACCGACTCATCGAAGCCCTCTCGTGAATTTCAACAAAGCATTTATCTACCTTATCGTAGCCGCTCTTCTCTGGGGGGCTACAATCCCGATTATGAAATTCACTCTCACCCAGATTCCCCTTTTTTCTCTAATCACAATCCGGATGACTTTTGCAAGCATCATACTTTTTCCGTTTGTCATAAAACATATAAAGGTAGCCAAAGCAGATATTAAGACTTTAATTCTGGCTGCTGTATTTGGAACAAACTTAAATTTAGCTTTTTTCTTTTTAGGATTAAAATACTCTCTTGCGATAAATGCCTCGGTCATACTTGCTACCACGCCAATCTTTACTCTTATTTTGGCCCAGTTTTTTTTAAAAGAAAAATTTACAGCAAAGCTTTTGCTCGGCTCTGTTTTGGCGATGCTTGGGGTGATTTTTATTGTGGGGGTCCCAATCCTTCACTTAAACTTAAAATCAACCATCGGCAACCTGGCCTTGGTTGCCTCGGCACTTGCATGGGTAGGGCATGAAATATTTTCCAAAAAGGTTCTGGTAAAATATTCACCCGTAACAGTTGCTTTTTACACAACCGCAATCGGTGCCACAATTTTTTCTCCTCTTTTTATTTTTGAACTTTTCCAAAATCCGGCTTGGTACAATCATGTTAATTTTCAGGGTTTCTTAGGGCTCCTATACGGTATACTTTTTGCCTCACTTATTGCTTACGTTTGCTGGCAAAAAGGGCTATCTTTGACAACTGCAGGGGAAGCATCTTTTATTTTTTATTTAATGCCGCTTTCCGGTATTTTGTTTTCTTTTATCCTGCTCAAAGAAAAATTTCCTGCTTTTTTGACAGTGGGTGCCATGCTGATTCTCGCTGGCGTAATCCTTACAGAGTTTCACCGCAAATCCCGCCCTTTGCGGGAATAAATTTGACTCCTTGACAAAAATTAGGCTCAAGACTAAGATCTAAAAGTCAATCTGCTCCCATATCTTCATGTCAGGCGAAAGAGCAACTTACAATCATACTCCTTTAGTTCCCGTAAATGAATCTCTAGATAATTCGGATATATACCATCAAAAAGCACGTGACCTTGTCTACCTACCACAAACCACGATAGGTACAATAGGAGACGAAGGCAATGGCCCTCTTCCCAACATCTTTACAGTATCTGGGTCTTCGTGGGCAAGAGAGGCAAGCGTTGTACCTCTATTTTTCAGAGCGACCAAGGCAGACATCGGTGGCGTTGGTGGGCATGTTGTAGTAGACCCAGAAGTTCAGGCAATATTTGCGGAGTATATCCTTCGTTACAATCGTTTAGCAGGAAAAGGTAGAAATAGACCAGTATTCAGAAGTATTTTCTTTACCCATACTGGCGACGACGTTTGCGCAGTTGGAGTTCTTGACGCAAGAGCTATGGAGCATCCGGAAATCGCAGACGAACTCCTTTGGGACGCGTTCAAAAGAGGCGCAGAAAAAGCTAAAGAACTGGGTAATTATGCTCCCGGGCAGGACCTGAAAGTTGATACCTTTAGTGGAAACATAAAAGGAATGGGGCCGGGGTCAGCTGTGTTGCCTCTTCCATTTAGGCCAGGAAGCAAAGACACTTCTCAAACAGTTCTAATTGCAACGGCAGACAAAACAGAACCTGGTTCATACAATTATTTAACCAGGGGAGCATATTTAGATCCAAACTTTAATACAGGTCTTTTAATTGCAAAATCAGACATGAAAAGAGGTTACACGTTCAAAATTATTGATGTGGATACTAAAGCCCAAGCCATTGAAGCAGGAGCTAGTCCTACAAATGAGAAGGAGCTAAATGAAGCAATGGACAGAACTGGTGGCACAGAACGCGCGATTTGGCTTAGGGGCCCCGAAGATCTTTATGACCTTGGTGCTCTCACAATGAACAGTTCAAGATATGTGATTGCAGAAGTTTGGACTAAAAATGAAGATGGAAGTCCAAAAGAAATGGGGGTAGCTGTCTCAGCAGAAAGGTTGCACAACATAAAAGATGCGAGCGGAAGATTTGTTTACGGAGGAAAAGACGATCCTACAATGCTTTCGCTGGCTCAGGGAAACTGGCCAGCTCCAGGAGAAATTGTCTCTCCCCTTGCACGAATTCCAATCGTAGCTGGAGATTGCAGAGGTAGTCATTTCTTACCATGGTATCCTATCCCAATAGATTCCCAGACTTCATATTGGTCCGGCCCGATTGTTTCTGCAATTACCGCGAGCGTAAATCTCGAAACAGGACGAATCGGCTCAATCTCGGATCAATTAGCAACTGGGACACCTTGGGACGGCATTAGAAATAAAGCTTCAGAAAAAATGGTCGATTTTAGAGATGGCCAAGGTTATACTCACCCCGGAACTCTTGGTACGGGCGAAATGGAATACCAGGACGGTTGGATAGAACGAATGCAAAGATTAAATGGAGAATTTTCAATAACCGAACTCAAGAAACAAGCCGCTTAATCCCCTATTAATTGTTTCGACGTTAATTTTTTGTTAAAATACCGTACTATGAAAGCGCAAATACATCCGCAATATTTTGAAGATGCAAAAGTAAGTTGCGTCTGCGGCAACGCGTTTACTACAGGCAGTACAATGCAGGAGATTCGCGTGGAAGTCTGCAGCAATTGCCATCCGTTTTTTACCGGAGAAATGAAATATGTCGATACTCTGGGCAGAGTTGAAAAGTTCCAGAAAAAGCTGGAAAAGGCCAAAAAAATCCAAAGTGAAATAACCAAGAAAGTTGTACAAGAGCAGCAAAAAGAAAAAAGGCCGGATAGTCTTCGCGAAATGATTGCTTTGGCTAAAAAGCAAGCTTCTTCTTAGCCCGCCTTCGGCGGACTCAATTTCTAATTTCTAATTTGAAATTTCTAATCAATAATTAATTCATTAATATTTAAAAATTGAATAAAAATTAAAAATTTATAATTATAAATTAAATTCATGAATGATTTTTTAGTTAAACAAATTGCTCAAATAGACGAAAAAATAACCGAAGCCAAAAAGCTTTTGGGTGATCCCTCTATGGAAACCTTGGCAAAAGAGGAAATAGCCGGTCTTGAAAAGCAAAAGGCGGATTTGCTGCAGTCAGTGAACCGTGAACCATCAACTGTTAACTATGACAGCTCTGCTGTCATCTTGGAAATCCGTGCGGCCGCCGGTGGTGACGAAGCCGGACTTTTCGCTGCCGATCTGCTCAGGATGTATCAAAAGTACGCTGCGGGGAACAATTGGAAATTTGAGGAACTCGACAGAACCGAAGGCGGCCTGGGCAATATCAAGACAGTAGTGGTCAAAATCAGCGGCAAAAGCGCATACGACAAACTGCAGTTCGAATCCGGCGTCCATAGAGTGCAAAGAATTCCCAAAACCGAAAGTTCCGGCCGAATCCACACCTCAACTGCCACCGTCGCCGTTTTGGCAGAAGTGCCGTCTGCCGAGGTAGCTATCAATCCCGGCGATATAGAATTTGAAGCTTTTCGTTCCGGCGGTCATGGCGGACAAAATGTTAATAAGGTCTCTACCGCAGTCAGGATAAAACACATACCAACGGGTATTGTCGTAAAATCACAAACAGAGCGCAGTCAAGCCCAAAATCGCGAAATCGCTATGCAAATTTTAAGGTCCAAAATTTATCAGTTAGAAGAGGAAAAACGGAGTGCTCAAGTCGGTAACCTTCGACAAGCTCAGGTCGGAGCCGGCGACCGCAGCGAAAAAATCCGCACTTACAATTTTCCGCAAAATCGTATTACAGACCATCGGATCAATAAATCGTGGCATAATCTGGAAAACATCATGGAAGGAAATCTCGATCCTATTATTAATCCCCTGAAAGATTTCGCGAGCCCGACAAATATCGCAGCATGAGACATGTTCGAATAGAACTGACCTGCCCGCAATGCTTCGCGAAGCGATGCAGGCGGGAAAGTCGAATGCTAAGATATGGCGGGCCGCAAGATCGCGTAACCGACCATAGAATCGTCAAATCCTGGGGAAATATCGCAGGCATTATGGATGGAAATTTAGAAAAAATTATAAGCACCCCAGACAAGACCCCTTAATCATTCTCTTGTATAATTCTTACGTGATTGATCTTGTCGAGAGATTTTCTTATGTAGGGCTCTTTATAATTTTATTAATTGAGGAGGCTGGCATACCCTTACCCATTCCGGGTGACATTTTTATTGCGGCCCAATCCGCCCTCCCAAACTCCAATTATTTTTTACTCGTCACAACAGTTGTTGCAGCAACATTAATTGGTTCCACGATTCTTTTTACTTTGTCCAAAAAAATCGGCCACCCCTTACTTTTAAAATTCGGCCCAAAGATTAAAATAACTCCGCAAAAGGTCAAAAGAGTCGAAAAGTGGTTTGAAAAATACGGCGGCCTGGCAATCGTAATCGGCAGACTTATTCCCGGTTTTCGCACAATTACCCCTTTTGCTGCAGGCCTTTTCGGCGTCAGTTACAAAACCTTCTGGCTTTACACCGTTCTTGCCGCATTCATCTGGGCTAATGCGTACTTTGTGATCGGAAAATTTTTTGGGGATTTAATTGAAAAAGTGATTAAGTAACCCTATTCTTGTGGTGCTTCTTTTAGGGTGGCAGTTAGGTCGAGCGTTTGCCCGTCACGAAAGAGGCGCACTTTCAGGGAATCCCCAACTTTCTTCGTTCTAATAATCGAAGCCAGCGTATTTTCCTCCGTTAATTTTTGACCATCAAGATGTGTGATAATATCTGCGACTTTTATACCCGCATCTTCTGCAGCAGAGTCGCGAACAACTTCACGCACATATTCCCCTTCCGGAACTTCGTTCAAAAGCGCAGTATCACGTGATATATGGTTGTATCTAATGCCCAAAAGCGGCCTAACAATCTTGCCGCCGGATCTTTTAAAGTCATCAATTAACTGCTTAGCGATATTAATCTTGATGGCAAAACCAATATTTTCGGCCGAGGCGACAGCTGAATTTATGCCAATCACTTGTCCGGAAGAATTCACTAAAGGCCCGCCAGAATTACCCGGATTAATGGCGGCGTCTGTCTGAATTAAATCCTCAAGTCTTTCGGCAATCCCAGTCGAAGGATCAATTGGGCTTACCCCTCTTCCAAGACCGGAAACCACACCAGTTGTTACAGTGTTTTCGAATCGACCCAGGGCATTGCCAATGGCAATTACTTTTTGCCCTACCTTTAAAATATCGCTGTCTCCCAGCTCAACCGTTTTTAGGTCTGACGCGTCGACTTTTAAAAGAGCCAGATCATTGAATGGGTCTCTGTGGATCTCTTTGACATCAAACTTTTTTTCGCTGCCATCGGAATTCTTGATTATGGCGATATACCTTTCTCCGTCAAATGATACAACATGCTTATTTGTCAAAATTAATCCGTTGGACTCAACCACAAAGCCTGTACCGATTCCCGACTGTTTTTCGCCAGGCTGCCCGAATCCAAAGGGGTCAAAAAGTTGCCGATTTTCTACGGCGATAGAAACAACCGCAGGAGAAACTTTTTCAACGACATCAATTACGACCGATTCTTCCTCAACTAAATTCTGCTTCTGAACCACTTTATCCTGGCCAATTTGGCCGGTAATACCCTTGCCCAAAAACCGCAAAGTGGCAACGGTCACTACCACACCTAATGCGAATGTCAAGACAATAACAATGCCAATGTTTTTAAATTTCATCAAATTAATTCCAGTGCTTTTTCAAGCTGAGGATCTTTTTGCTGCTGTCGGTCGCTTGCGGTAAGTTCAATTGTAACGTCGGGTGTAATACCGTTGCCGTTTATCGATTTACCGGCCGGTGTAAGCCACTTGGCAACAGTTATATGAAGAGCCGAACCACCGGCAAGCTCTAATGGTTCCTGGACAGTGCCTTTGCCGAAAGTTTTTTCGCCTACGATTTTTGCACGTTTTGCGTCTTTAATCGCACCTGCAAATATCTCGCTTGCCGAAGCCGATCCTTCATTAACCAAAACCACAAGTGGCATCTTTAAAAATTTGCCTTCATGGTCGGCTGTCAGGGATGCGATTTTCCCGTCTGCGAATTGTTCCTTAACAATTGTACCTTTCGTGAACTCGCTGGCTACATGAATAGATGAATCCAAAAGGCCCCCCGGGTTATTGCGCATATCGACAACCATTCCAAAAACATTTCTTGCTAATATCTCGGAAACTACCATATCCCATTCAGCATTGGTTTTTTCACCAAACCTTGCTACCTTAACAATTGCCACCTCTCCACGGCCGGTACTTCTGTACTCAACCTCAACACTCTTGATATTGATCTGTGCTCGCTCAATTTCCGCCTCAAATGGTTCACCAACACCTTCTCTTCCTAAAAGTAGTTTCACTTTAGTCTGCGCTGGTCCCCGAATTAACTCGACTGCTTCTGGTAGAGTTAAATCGAAAGTGTCACGGTCGTCAATTTTCAAAATTAAATCACGAGCCAATATCCCGGATTTCGCCGCAGGAGTTCCCGAAATTGGAGCAATTACCACTAAACGCTTATTTTCATTAAACCCGATCTGGATGCCAACCCCTTCATATGAACCGGCAAGTTCATCTTGAACCGCCTCATTTTGTTTTGGGTCCAAAAACGCCGTGTATGGATCTCCCAAAGATCTAACCATGCCGGAAATTGCGCCAAAAAGCAGCTTCTGGCCGTCAATTGCACTTTTGTCGATATATTTTTGGGGTAATGTCTCAAAAACATTCCAGAAAAGTGAGAAGTCAATATTGTGGGTTTGAGGAACGTCTTTGTTGGAAACGTTTATCCTTGGAGCAAGACCTCGTCTTTCAATTTCAATCTGCTTTTGGCCTAAGACAAAACCCAGAGCGAAGAAAACTACGGCAACAATAGCAAACTGTACAAAGAAGTTAAAAATCGGATTCTTATTAACTTTGTAGTTTTCTCTAGCTTCTTCTTGGGGAAGATCCATATTTTTGGACGGTATTTTAGAAGCCATAAACTAAGATTGAACAAACGACAAAAGAGCAACCATCCTCGCCCTCTTAATGCTTTTAGTTATCTGCCTCTGATGGCTGGCGCAAATTCCACTTCTGGCCCTGCCTAAAATTTTGCCTCTTTCGGAAACGAATTTTTTCAAAAGTGCGATATCTTTGTAGTCCACAAAAACATCCTGAGCACATAATGGGCAACGTTTTGCACGAGCTAAATTTCTCTTTTGTCTGGCCATGGTTAAAAGGGCAAATCCTCAAGATCTACTTTTTCACTAGTTGCCTGATTTTGAGTTTCTTCCTCCTTTGAAGATTTACTGCCTTTCGCGGGAGTCCTTTTGGCAGGCTCTTTCTTCGCTTCTGCGGATTCCTCTTTAGCAACCTTGCCTCCAGGGTCTGCATCCACATTTATACCATGTTCTTCCTCCAGGCTTTTCCTCGAATCAAGGATCCTCATGTCGTCGATGACAACTTCTGTAGTTTGACGGTTTTGTCCGTCTGGCGTTTCCCAAGACCTTGTCTGCAGCCTACCCTCTACGTATACTTTTCGCCCTTTGGTTAAAAGTTGGGAACAAAGCTCTGCCAGTTTATTCCAGGACACGATTTTTATAAATTCTGCCTCTTCTTTTTTTGTTCCGTCACTAGCTACATAGACCCTGTTTGTAGCCAAACCAAAAGAACAGACTGCCGCACCAGACGGGGTGTATCTTAGCTCCGGATCACGCGTCAGATTGCCTATTAATAAAACCTTGTTCAGGGACGCCCGACTCGCCATGTTTATAAATTTCTAATTGGCCTAAGTGCTCTAATTGATCTAAATAATTTAGAAATTAGATAATTAGAATAATTAGATTAATTTTTATCCTTTCTTCTTCCCTTTTGTACCTTTCCGCTCTTTAGGGCGAGACTCGCCTTTGGCGGTCGTACCTTTCGTACCTTTTTCTTTTGTTACTTTCGCTTTTCGATCTTTCGAAGGTAGGCTCTCTTCAACCTTCTTCTCTTCAACCTTCTTTTCCTTGCTGCTTACAGTTTTAACTGTAACCTTAGAAAGCTCTTTCGGTTTCTCGCCGGCATCTTTTATCTCCGTAATTTTAGATACAGTCGAGGGCTTTGCCTTGATAATAAGATACCTTAAGACCGCTTCTTGCTCAAGTCTCAATTTTTTGTTGATTACCCCGACTACTTCGCCTCCCGCTTCAAAATTCAAAAGCACATATTCGCCTTCATTTTGCTTGGCTATTGGATAAGCAAGATTTTTCTTGCCCAGTTTACTGATTTTTATAGCGGTTGCATTGGCATCCTTAAGGCTCTTTTCAACACGTGAGATAGCCGGATCAACATCCCCCGTTGAATTTACAACTAACATTAACTCGTAATTCACAGTTTTCCGATCATATCAAATGCTGAATTTAAATTCCACTACCATATTCTCCGGCATAACTTCGCTTTTACCGATTGTTTTGACCAATCCTTGCGATTTTGCCGCCAGCCAACCGCCCACTTCAACAAACTTTTGCCAGTTGCAAACATCAGCTGCGATAAAACCTCTCTCGAAATCACCGTGAATAGTTCCGGCTGCATCAGGCGCAAGGGTTCCCCTTTTTATAGTCCATGCCCGCACCTCTTTTTCTCCGGCAGTCAGAAATGATGTCAAGCCCAAAATTTCATAACCCTTTTTAATAAGTCTCTCTAGTCCGCTTTCGACCAGACCCAGTTCTTTCAAATAATCTTTTTGCTCAGCCTCCTCAAGTCCAGCCAGCTCCTCCTCAAGTTTCGCGCAAATCCTCAAAGCTCCCTTTAGGGGTCCGACCCCAATTTGCGGTTCAACCCCTAAACCGGCTTCGTCACTGTTTACGACCACAATTGTTTTTTTTGAAGAAAGCAGTTGTAAATCGGAAATCAGATCTAGGTCTTTGACATCCAAATTTTCTTCCAGCCACTTGCCTTGTTCAACTAATTTCTTGGCTTTTTCTAAAACTTCAATCGCTTTTCTTTTCGGATCGTTTGGAGTCGTTATTTTAAGTTCGCGCGACATACTCTCAATTCTTTTTTCCAAAGTTTCCAAATCCTTTAGGAGCAACTCGCTTTTTAAGACCTCCAAGTCCGATTTCGGGTCCAAACCTGTTTGGATAATATCGGCATTTTGAAAATCGCGAAGGACAAAAACAATAGCATCAACCTCTCTAATATGCGAAAGAAACTGGTTACCCAAACCTTCCCCTTTATGTGCACCTTTGACCAAGCCCGCAATGTCAACAAACTTAACAACAGCCGGAACAATTGGGGGTCGTCTACCTGATTCCTTTTCAATAGTATCAGCAAGTTTTTCGAGCCTTTCGTCTGGAACCTCCACTACTCCAACATTCGGCTCAATTGTAGTGAAGGGATAATTGGCACTTTGGGCAACTTGCTTTTTTAATAAAGCGTTAAATAGGGTTGATTTCCCAACATTTGGTAAACCAACTATCCCACAAACTAAAGCCATGGCTGGATTATAGCAATTTTAACGAAATTTGAAGTTACAGATTTCTATCTTCACAATTTTGAACAGTTGGCATTGGTATCACCACTCGAGCTTGATTTTCAAAAGAACTCCATACCCAATAACCATTTTCAGCATTTAACTTAGAAAAAAGTATTAATTCTGTATTATCTAAACATACAATGTATTGATAATTACCAGAAAGTGTTTGGTTGATCTGTCCCAGCGCTGAAGGATATTTTCCATTACCTGGCGTCGTGTAAAAAGCTTGAAGTTCAGTCGCCAACTGCCCTACATCGCTTTTTATGTTCTGATCTTGCTCCTGTTTTTTTATCTTTTCAACATCCTCCGATGGCAAATATTTCTTAAGATTTTTTTCATTTTCTTCACGAAGTGTATCTTCAATCTCCTGACTAGAAAGCCCTTTATCTTCCAACTCCGATCTCGTTGAAGGTGTTCCAGTACTAAGAGTAAAAGCAGTATATAAATACCCGGAAGCCAAGATCAAAACACCGATCAGGGAAATAGCTAAAAATAAAATTGGCGATCCAAAACCGGTTTTATTCATTTTAAATAAATTTATGCAGATTCATAGCCAAAAGATATCCAGCAACTTGTACTAATATTGGAGGCAAAGTGATTGCTAAACTTATTAGTGTAGCTTTATTTACACTTTCTCCATTCTTTCTCTTTGAAATTAAATAGAAAGCAAAGCCAAAATTAGCAAACACAATAAGTATTAGCGCTAGGACTGGAAGAATCGTCATTGGAAGAGTTTGTTGCCCGATAGGGCTAGTAACATTCAGAAATTTTACTACTCTAAACAGAACAAGTGAATTCATCACAAGCAGTGCTAAGTAAAGAACGCCACCAACCAACGAAATAATTACAGGTACCATAGATAACTTAGCTGTTGAAAGATTTTGTGAAGGAGGAACTTGGATTATCGGCTGGTTCTGAGTTTGTGATAAAGGGCTTGATTGAATATTAGGAGCGGAACCTTGAGTAGGACCTACTACGTTCGGATTAACTGGTTCATCCATATATCTCAAGTTTATAACACTAAATTAATTATTAAAAGCAGCTAACTAAACACTCTCCTCCACGGCACTTTCGCCTTAACAATCCTCCCCGCCTGATCTCTGTCGGAAATGATTCTTTCTTTTCGCAGTTTTGGCAGTCTAAATTTAAGTTCAAATGGAAGCAGCCTCAGCTTGGAATGTCGGTTTAAGGCCCAACTATCCCAATAGAAAGATTCATGTTTTGATTTTTTTGCTATGAAGTTTGAGCCAATTTGCAATTTGATCCACTGTCCAATCATCGTTGTGTGCTTGAAGTGTAAACTTAACTCCTTCTTGACGAGTAAAAATTACTACCCATCCATTGTATTCCAGAAAAAGAACAGCACTGAAAAGCGAAGTTCTTTTGTTGCCATCAAAAAACGGGTGATTATTTATTATTGAATGAAACATAGCTGCGGCTTTCTCAAAGATTGTTTTGTATGCATCCGCAAGACCCGCAGACATTTGTGGTCTACCTACAGCAAGTCTCACAAAATTTAACTCTCGGACTCCATGAAGACCGCCATATTTAGAAATCATTTCCTCATTTATGGCAATTAATTCCGCTTCGGAGAGATATTTCAGATTTTTGCCAGATCTTGCCATACCCCGGAGTATTTTTTGGAGATTTTTTTGATCAGCTTTGCAACCTCAGAATCTATTTCTGTAGGCGCCTTAGCTCTTTTAGGGGTAACAAGCAAGAGCCCTTTCCCGGTCTTTTCCCAAGCAATCTGAGAACCGCTTTTGATGTCCAGTTCCTCGGCAAGCGGTTTGGGTACGGTTACTGCAAGAGAATTACCATTTACAAATACTTTTTGCATTACCTTTCTATTGTACTGACAATGTACTGACTTGTCAATATTATCCTCTAAAGCGCTTACCCTGACCGGAGCGACGAGCATTATAAAGCTTGTTCTTTCCATCATTA
>CAZLVB010000011.1:21476-22929 GCA_964562855.1 uncultured Gammaproteobacteria bacterium
TACTTGAGCCAACCCCGAGAGTTTACCCTGAGCGGAGCGAAGGGCATTAAAAAGCGTGCTCTTTCCAACATTAGGCAACCCAACTATCCCGACGCTCAGTCCATAAACTGACATTTTAGCTACAAATATTCTTTTATAAACTCGCCTGGTGTAACATTATTAATCGGTAATTTGACAGCTCGCACTTTTAAAGATAAAAAATGTTTTTTGTCGAGAGTCATTAGAAAATTCGCCTTTGATTTTATAGCTGATGCTAATATTGGAGCGTCCTTATCGCTGACTAGCTTGCCGAATTTTTGTTTTGCCACCATACGATCTGACTCAACCAAATCTATACCTAAACCGTGCAATTGATAGAATCTGTCTAACGCTTCTTCTGTAGATTTAATTCTCAAATTTTTCTCTGCCTCCTTGAGCGCCAGCCTGGAGGTTACTATTTTTAAATCGCCTAATCTTGCTAAATTTATAATAAAAGCTGACCCTCCGGACTGTGAATGGCAAGCAGCAAAAATTACATTTGCGTCAAGAAAAACAGTTATCACTTGGAAAGAAGCTTTTTAACCTTGGCAGCAAGTTCTGGCGTTAATTTATCAAGTTCCATAAATTCTTTGATTTCACTATTACTGTATTCTCTAATGTCTGGATCTTCAAAATATCTCTCGTAATCCTCGATAGGAACAATAACTGCCATCGGTTTCTTATTTCTCCGAACAATAAATCGAGATTTTTTATAAAATGTCTCATCCAACACTCTGCCAGGGCTTTTTCTCAAATCTATCATACTTATATTTCTAATCATATTGTTACAATTATAGCAATTACTACAGTTTTGTCAATATCACCAAAAGAAATAATAAAAAAGAGGATGTGTCAAACTAGTTCACATTGAAGGTGGATTAAAAAGGTGGATTAAAGTACTTTGATTAATTTTACAACTCATAATGCTCATCTATATAAATTGCTGTGAGAGTCGATTGCTACAAAAAGCGCACTATCAGTCTCTCTTTTAAAGATCGCACGTACATTACCTGTCACGTTTATACTTCTATAACCCAACCATTTACCTTTTAATGCATGGTTATTTAAAATTTCATTAAACTCGTCTTGCTTGAAAATCCTAAGTCGATCATCAAATTGCTTTCTGAGCTTTTTGTGGGATTTTTTGTAACTCTTTTTGAAATCTTTATGAAAGACAATTATCATTGGGAGTTCAGCCAATTAATGGCTTCTTCCGCCGATTCAAAGCGAGGAGACAAGTTACGCTGATGCTTTAAATCTTCTTCTATACCTTCCAGGTACTTTTCAAACTCGGGAGTCATCTGGGGTGCATCCGAGAAAATTACTTCTCTGGTTCTAATAAAATTCCTCAAAGACGCATTAATAACGTCGCTAAGGTTCAAGCCCATTTTTTTAGCAAGCTTTTGGGCGTTTTCCTTAACTTCTTTATTTGCCT
>CAZLVB010000012.1:0-21957 GCA_964562855.1 uncultured Gammaproteobacteria bacterium
GGTACAACCACCATATTAAATCTGGTAAACTATGCATAGACAAGAATTTGTCGGAGAAATCCCGCAGTCTGTTTAAGGTACTAGCGGGATCACTTTTGATTCGATAGCTTCGAAACAGCTTACGAAAGATTCTTTTGAGGGTTCGAGTCCCTGTGTCCCAAACGATTTGCAAATGTCGGCCGCATGAGTTATATTCCCCACCATGGCTGAGCGAAAAGGAGCTAGTGTAAAAACTGAACTGCCATCGCGGAATGCTGCTGATGTGTTTTCTTCGGTTTTAACCACAATTAAAACGCTTACCGAAAATCCCGAAGGTGCAACGCGTGCACAATTACAAATTGATCAAGAGGATGTCATAAGTGCTTCTGGATATTTATCGCCGTATTTACCTCATACCGCAAGGCGGTGGTTAAAATATCCTGCGGGTTGGGACGCAATGGCGGTTAATCTTAGGAGTGCTGATGCCGGATTTTCCCTACAAGTCAGAAACGTAGGAGCTGACGGCGGTATCGTCTATAAGCGAAGCGGGTTTAGAGTTAAAGCTACATTATTATCAGACAGTGGAGCTGAGATACAATTTAGCTATATAGAAGAGCTAGAGTTAGATAAGTATCAACGTCAGGATTTTAGAAATCCATACTGGCGTCATTATAGAAAGTTTATTCAAGGCTTGAACAAAGCTGGGCGGGGTTTTATAAGGTCTGTCAACCAAGAACCAACACTCGCAAAAATGATGTTTGCTCAAGCACTTACGGAGCGAACCGAAAAAGGTTAACCCCAAACCCCACCTACACTTTTCACTTGACGTTTTCATAAGTTTGGCATTACACTGAAAATATAATCTCGCACTGCCCGAATAATTACAAAGAGAGGAGGTGAGGAGAGGTTGAGTGTAGAAGATTTATCAACTGCTGTATCCTCGGCTGTCTTAGGAGCACTGGCCGCTTTTGTTAACTTTGTTCCGTCTTTGGTCGGAGGCTTGATTGTCCTGGTTGTTGGATTAATTGTTGCGGCAATTGTTTATCGGGTTATTATAGCCCTTCTTAAAACCGTACAAGCAGAAAAGTACTTAGCAAAATATGGCGTGACTAAAGTGGAAGGAAAAGATGTGGAGTGGACAGAAGTTTTGGCGGAACTTGCTAGGTGGGCGATAATTGTCGTCTTTTTGATACCAACGTTTGACGCTTGGCGCCTGAATTCAGTTAACACAGTATTGAACCGGGTTATACTTTACATACCCAATGTCATCGTTGCCGTCGTTTTAGCAATAGTCGGACTGGTATTTGCGAAACTGGCCTACCGGGTGGCATATAGCGCCAGCCATTCACTGGGAAGAGACCTAGCTCATACTGTTGGTATGGTCGCACAATGGTCATTTACAGTGTTTATTGCTTTTCTGGTTCTGCATCAGCTGGGTGTTGCCCAGGAGCTTTTGAGAATTTTATTTGGCGGACTGGTAGCGATGGTGGCAATAGCCGGTGGAATTGCCTTCGGCTTGGGAGGCCAAAGTACAGCC
Organism: uncultured Gammaproteobacteria bacterium; assembly: GCA_964562855.1. GTDB lineage: Bacteria > Patescibacteriota > Microgenomatia > Curtissbacterales > GWA2-41-24 > 2-12-FULL-41-17. The sequence continues at coordinate 1,517 of CAZLVB010000012.1, forward strand.
AGATCGTTACTTGAGACAGTTTGGAAGAGATTTACTAAATAATAGCCGATTGTCCCAAGCTGCTGTTTTTGGTAAAATTTCAGGGCTTTTTGGCCCCGTCGTCTAGTGGTTAGGACAACAGGCTTTCAATCTGTTAACAGGGGTTCGATTCCCCTCGGGGCTGCTTGTTTCCTCTTGAATCCAATACAAAGTGTAAACTTTGCCTTTTCTTCTATGAAAAATGTTGTGAATTATGTATTGAACAGTTACGTCAGCACCCCATAGTTTGATTTTTGATGTCGTATCCTGATATAATAGATTTTGTAATTAGCAGATTGAAGATGCAACTTCTGCTTAATTTGAATATTTTTTTGATTAGACAAGATAAAGATAGTCTACATAAGCAAATTTACACCGTATCTTTCTCCCTACTCACAAACATAACTTCTTAATTAAGCAGGGCTTGCGTGCGCAAATGTAGATTCGTCTCTTTGATCCTGCAGACAAAATTATGACAAGAAGATTTAGGCCAAGAGGAAACTTCAGAAAAAGGTATTTCCCAACTGAAAAGAAAAAATCAAATCAGGACCTGATGTGGGCAATTACCGCAGGCAGGTCTTTAAATGACCATACACAGCTACCTGTGCAAACATCATATGTGCCAGAACATAAATTTGAAGATTTCGACCTTTCAATCCAGATCAAAAGAAATATTCTAAGAAAGAATTACATTTCTCCTACTCCAATCCAGGATAAGTCAATTGGAGTAATTCTTTCTGGCAACGATATCATTGGCATTGCAAATACGGGTACGGGCAAAACTGCGGCGTTTTTGATTCCACTGGTAGAAAAAGTATTAAAAAATAGAGACGAGAAGGTACTTATTGTTACGCCTACTCGCGAACTGGCAGTGCAAATCTATGGTGAACTTGGTGATTTTGCACAGGCGCTTGGTATCCATGCTGCTTTATGTATTGGAGGAGCGGGTGTCGGAAGACAAATAGTTGAGCTTAGAAAAAATCCTAATTTTGTGATAGGAACGCCGGGAAGAATAAAGGATTTAGCCGGCCAGGGCTATTTGGACCTTTCACGATTTGCCAGCGTCGTTCTTGATGAAGTGGATCGAATGGTTGATATAGGGTTTATTGTTGACATCAAGTATCTTATTTCACTTTTACCCATAAAGCGACAGTCACTTTTCTTTTCTGCGACCGTTTCATCTAAAGTTCGTGAAATCATAGAAACGTTTGTTAAAAATCCGATTACTATTTCGGTCAAGGACAAAGAGACTGTTGAAAATATAAGACAGGAAATTGTTAAAGTTACAGAAAAAGAACAAAAAGTAGAAATACTTCACAATTTCTTAATTAAGGAAGATTTCCGAAAAGTGCTTATATTTGGGAGAACGAAACGAGGAGTTCAAAAGCTTGCTGACGTTTTAACAAAGAGAGGCTTTAAAGCGGGAGCAATTCATGGAAACAAAAGGCAGAGCCATAGACAAAAAACCCTAGATCAGTTTCGTAGGAATCAGATTAGCATACTCCTGGCAACAGACGTTGCCTCTCGAGGCCTCGATATCGATGATGTGAGTCACGTTATCAACTTCGACATGCCCGCTTCATATGACGATTACATTCATAGAATAGGCAGAACCGGAAGAGCAAATAAGATAGGAAGCGCATTAACATTTGTCGGATAAGTAAAAAAGTCAAAAAAAATCAGTACGATGCAAAAGAATGTTTACCTTGATATTGACGGCGTAATTTTAACAAGAGGTGTTGTTCCGGCATCGCATTTGGATAAATTTCTTAAATACATTTTGGAAAATTATTCTGTATTTTGGCTTACAGCAAAGTATCATGGTGAAACAAAAAAAATACTCTAAGAATGCATAATGTCTATGATTCCTGGATTGAATTAGATCTTATAAACTTCCGAGGGCTAAAAGCCCTTGGCCCTGCCTGCCGGCAGGCAGGTATTGTTCTTTAAGTTTTAGGCCCGCAGTCCCGAGCTTATCGGGGGACGAGGACCGCATGGCACTGTATACATGAGCGAGCAGACAACCCCATGTACTCGGAAGTATGTATTCGCTCTCTCCATTCATCCGTGGACTGACAGTCCATGGTGTTCTGCGAGCGAATATAAAAAATCCTAATCAATTACTTTATCTTGTAAATAGAAGGCTAATCCTAAAGAAGTAAGTTTTTTACGCGTACATGGTCCGCCTCGGGTCAAAGCTAGGGATATTGATGCTCTCCGGTTTCGGCGTCAATTAGGGTAATCGCCTTTGTCGGGCAACTCTCGGCGGCCAGTGTGATAGCGTCGTTGTCGTCTTCGGAAACTGCAGAAAGACAAACTTTATTTTCAAAATCGAGTTCAAAGGTTTTAGGTGCCAAAGCAAGACAGCTGGCGGCACCTATACATAAATCCCTGTTTAGTTTAATGACGTATTTTTTACTGGACATTGGCGATAATTTCCAAAAGCTTATCAGCAGGAATTACTCCGGAGTATTTTTGGCCATTAATAAAAAAGGTTGGCGTCGAGGAAACGCCTACTTTGTTGGCGTCGGCATAATCCAGGTTAACTACACCAATAGCAATATCCATCTCCTCCTTGAATCTTCCGATATCCAAGCCAAGATCTTTTGCGTAGCCTTCAAAAACTTGTTCGGCGCTAGTGGCATTTGACCAGTCTGACTGCTTTTGGTAAAGAAGGTCGTGCATTTCCCAGAACTTACCCTGCTGGCCGGCAGCTTCGGCTGCCTGTGAGGCGACTTTGCCGTTTTTATGAGAACTCAAAGGATAATGCCTGTAAACAAAATAGACTTTGTCCAGATTCTCCCCTACCACGCTTTTGACGATTGGATGGGCAGTTTTACATGCAGGACACTGAAAGTCGGCGAATTCTACTATTTTGACTGTAGCGTTAGGATTGCCAAGAGTATGATCTGTATTTGCAAGCAAAATGTTCTGATCGGCTACTCCCTTTACCTGATCTCGACCAGTCTGTTTATTCAGAAGAAACATGCCGGCTATGATCAATCCTAAAGTAGCTATGACTATGGCGGCAATAAACTTAAATTCTGTCTTCACTTTTTAGGGTTTTTCAGTATCACTAACATCATAAGCGTAATTATCAAAAAAGCTGCGAGCGATAAAAACGGGATCGTAACAAAACCCAAAAACAGTGCCTGTACTTCTCTGCACGGCCCGTAAGCGGTGCATGAAATAGGTGTTACTTTAGAAAGCGCTGTCATTTGCAAAAGGTAGTGATAAAGAGCAATTAGCGCCCCAATTATTGTCAGCGGTAAAACATAATATGCAACGTTCTTGTCTTTGCGAATAATTGCGACTCCCAGGATTATAGCAAGCGGATACATTAAAATCCTTTGATACCAGCAAAGCTGACATGGGTTGTAATGTAAAATTTCGGAAAAATAAAGGCTTCCCAGGGTTGCAACCCACGCTTGGACAAAGGCAATGTAAAGTGAATATCTTTTAAGCAATTTCAAAATTGGCATTGATTTCTTGTAATTTTAATGTAATTTGAATATAATTTCAATAATTCGAAATTTTGAAATCTATGTTACCGAAAGTTGCTTTTGTCAAAAACGCCGAGGTTTATAAAATTTTGGCAAATCCAATCAGGTTGGAAATACTCAACCTGCTAAAATCCAAGGACATGTCTTTGGATCAACTTACAAAAACTATAAGGATAAGAAAACCAAACGTATCCCAGCACCTGGCAGTTCTAAGACATTTCAAGCTGGTTGATGTTACAAGAAGCGGTCAAGGAGCATATTACAAAATCGTAGATAGCAGAATTGTGGCTCCTTGTGAAATTCTTCACAGGATGCGAACCAGACATCAAATTTAGAAGGTTGAATTCAGCTTTTGTATCTCATAAAATTGTTGGTTAATGAACAGCAATGTGACTATCTACACAACAACTACATGCCCCTTTTGTAAAATGGAGAAGGATTATTTAGATTCCAAGAACATACAATATAGCGAGATTTTGGTTGATCAAAACCCCGAAGAAGCTCAAAAAATGATCGCGCTTTCCGGCCAAATGGGTGTTCCTTTTACGGTAATTGAAAAAGCCGATGGCCAAAAAGTATTTATCCTTGGATTTGATAGACCAAAGATTGAAGCGGCATTGGGGATCAACAACTGACAACTGACATTTGACGAAAATATCCCTTACTTCTTGGGGTCACGTCTTATATACTAAAGTTGTGACAATTTCTTTTTACGGTGCCTGCCGGGAAGTAACAGGCTCCAATATCCTCGTTGAGGTAAACAATCAAAAAATCCTTTTAGATTGCGGATTCTTTCAAGGCTACAGATTGGCCGAGGAAAGAAATTATTCTCCATTTTCGTATGAGCCGGCTTCCATTGATGCTGTAGTTATCTGCCACGCCCATCTTGACCACGTCGGGAGACTACCCAAGCTGGCCAAGGACGGTTTTCGAGGGAAAATATTTGCTACTGCCCCCACTCGGGAATTAACCTATTTGGTCCTTGAGGATAACGAAAAATTAATGAGGGAGGAGTCGCAAAGAGATAATCACCCCCCGCTTTATGCCAAAAAGGAGGTCGAAAGTGTAATGAATCTATTCACCACACTTTCTTACGATGAGCGATTGGAGATTGCAAATGGTTGTTATTTAACTTTTAAAAATGCGGGCCACATATTAGGTTCCGCTATTTGTTTACTGGAGGCAGAAGGTAAAAAAATCCTTTATACTAGCGATTTGGGCAATACCCCTTCACAATTATTAAATCCTCCCCAAAACTTTGCTTTTGCCGACTACGTTATTTGTGAAAGTACCTATGGAGGCCGAATTCATGAAGATGTAAAGGGGAGGTTAAAAAGACTCTCTTATATTTTGAATTCTACAATTAAAAACGAGGCAGTTCTGATGATACCAACTTTCGCAATTGAGCGAACTCAAGAACTTTTACATGACATCGAACATTTTTGTGACGTTGAAAATTGCCAAAAGCCCCAGTTTTTCCTAGACAGTCCCTTAGCAGAAAAAGTGACACGTGTTTTTGAAAAATATCCTGAATATTTAAACAATGTCGTGAGAGCGGATCATAAGGATTCTGATTTTTTTGGCTTAGAGAGAGTAAAGATGACCACAACGGTTGAGCAATCAAAATCAATTAAAGAACAAAGCGGCCCGAAAGTTATTATTGCCGGATCGGGTATGATAAATGGAGGTAGAATTCTTTTCCATTTAATAGACTATATTCAAGACCAAAAAAACACACTTTTGGTAGTAGGTTACCAGGCACAAGGCTCCTTGGGGAGAAAACTTTTAGATGGCGAGCGGGAAATAAGGGTTCTTGGAAAAAATCTTAAGGTTGGTGCAAAAATCGAGGCAATCGGTTCTTACAGCGCTCACGCTGACTCACCTCAGCTTGTAAACTGGTTAGGAAAGATTAGCGGCCTGAAAAAAATTCTAATTGTTCACGGAGAAACCGACCAGCAGCTCGCTTTAGCAAAGAGAATCACAGCCGAGCTTGGAATAAACTGCGAAATACCTCAATATGGACAAAAATTTGAGCTATAATCTAAAAGAACTTACATGAGCAAGCGAATATAATCGAAGGATATGGCGCAAATTATCCCGACTATTTTGACTAATGAAGAGAATACATACCAGAAGCGGCTTATTACCGCTGAACATGTTTCCAATTTAATACAGGTAGATGTAATTGACGGCAAATTTGCCAATAACTTAACTTGCGGGACAGACATTATTAAAAAATACTACACCACGAGTTTACTTGAAATACAACTAATGGTAGTCGACCCTGCGGTTTATATTAAGGAACTTATCAGCTGCGAATATGTTCTGCGCATTATTATACCTTTCGAGGTTAAGGGCGATCATCACGAGTTGCTTTACAGTATAAGAAATAGCGGCAAGCAGGCAGGCTTATCTGTCAATCCGCAAACACCAATTAAAATCATAAAAGATCTACTTTCCGATATTGATCTCTTACTAGTACTTGCAGTAGATCCCGGATTTGCTGGACAGGCATTTAAGGAAGAAGTTCTTGAAAAGGTGAAAGAGTCTAAGAAAATGCTGCCGGAGCTACCAGTAGAAGTTGATGGAGGCGTTAATTTTGATAATGTAAAAAAAATTGTCGCCTCGGGAGCAAATTTCTTGGCCGCAAATTCCGTATTATACGGCGCGGAGGATTTCATGCTTGCCTACGAAAAGCTTGCTAAGCTTGCTTCCAAAACCCCATAATAGAACTAATGCCCAAGATCGAGAAGATTACCTTTTTAGGCTACGCAGACGCCAAAGAGGCGGACGATTCTTTCCGGGCAGCCTATGAGATAGCCAAGCTTTGCGCTCAGAAAGGCTACACTATCGTCAATGGCGGCGGGCCCGGGGTAATGAAGGCCTCAACGCTGGGCGCCAAAAGTGTAGGTGGTAAGGCAATTGGCGTTACATTTTTCCCGAAGGATATGCCTGTCTTTGAGGGCAGAGACGAAACAAACAGAGTTGACGAGTTGATTGTGGTTGGCAACTACCTGGAGCGAACCCTTAAACTTCTTGAGATCGGCCACGTTTTTATAATTTTTAATGGTGGTACAGGCACCATTTCCGAATTCGGGATGGCCTGGGGTCTGGCACGGCTTTATTTTGGACATCATAAACCTTTAATTCTTTATGGCGATTTCTGGCAGGAGATAATTTTTGCTTTTACCAAAGGCATGTACATACGGCCGGAAGAAAGACAGGTTTTCAAGATTGCAAACAAACCTCAAGAAGCTTTATGGGCTATTGAGGAGTTCCAAAAAGAGATTGACGCAGTGGTCCATGATCACCAGGATCCAGTCTTCTCCATATAGAACCATGCATGCCAGATGGAAAATAAATTCGACATTATAACTATAGGCGATTCGACTGTTGACACATTCATTAAAATTCATGACGCGACTGTCGAGTGCGACATTAACCACGAAGAGTGCAAAATTTGCATCGCTTATGGAGACAAAATTCCGGTTGATAGCATCGGCCATGAAGTAGCCGGAAATGCGGCGAATGTGGCTTTAGGGTGTGCAAAGCTTGACTTAAAAACAGCCATCTACACTAATCTTGGCGATGACCAGGCAGGATATTCTATCAAGCAAGCGTTTGAGGACACCGGAGTTTCTACACAGTTTGTTAAGGTTAATCAAGATAAAGAATCTAATCTATCTGTAGTATTAACATTTTCGGGTGAACGTACAATTTTCGTATACCATCAGCCATGGTATTATTCGCTCCCCGCGCTTGGAGAAACATCCTGGATATACCTCACCTCGATGGCCGAAAGTTTCACTAGTTCTAATATCATGGATGAGATCTGCCACTACATCAAAAAATCGCACTCTAAGCTGGCATTTGCTCCTGGCACGTATCAGTTAAAGGCAGACGTAAAACGCTATCCTAAGGTTTTGGAAAAAAGTAATCTTTTAATAGTCAATCTGGAGGAAGCGAAGAAAATCCTGAATATAAATATAAAGGAGACAGTCGACGTAAAAACATTACTTGCAAAATTACTGCTTTTAGGACCAAAAATCGCAGTCATAACAGACGGGACAGAAGGATCATATGCCACGGATGGCCAAAGGAACTTAAGACTTGGAATTTTTCCGACACAGCTTGTCGAGAAAACAGGAGCCGGCGATGCTTATTCAAGCGGTTTTTTGACAGCTTTAATTTTGGGCAAGCCCGTAGAAGAGGCTATGGTTTGGGGAACTGTCAACGCTGCTAAAGTTATCGGCAGAATCGGGCCCCAGAAGGGCCTTCTTAGTAAGGCTGAGCTTGCAAATTATCTCAAGGCAGCTTCAGGCTTAGTGGCAACTCCCTTTTAAATTCCTTACAATAGATATAATGCCCAGTGTTTATATTACGTATCAAATTCCCAAGATAGGACTTAATCTTTTAAAGCCGAAAGGATTTGTTGTCGAAACCAATAATTCCGACAAGAATCCGACGAAAGATCAATTAAAAGAAATTTTTTCCAAATTCGATGCAGTTTTGACTTTAATGACTGACAAGATTGATGCGGACATTATAAATTCTGCCTCTTCCAACTTAAAGGTTATATCCAACTATGCTGTTGGCTTTGATAACATCGATGTTCTTGCGGCTAGAAGAAAAAACATTATTGTTACTAACACTCCCGGAGTGGCCAGTGAATCAGTGGCCGAGCATACTTTTGCGCTAATTTTAGCTGCGAGCAAAAGAATAATTGAAGCCGACAAATATGTAAGACTTGGAAAATATACAAGATGGGATCCAGCTCTGTTTTTGTCAAGCCAAATTTGGGGCAAGACAATCGGAATTGTGGGCTTGGGTAAAATAGGCACGTTTGTTGGCCAAATCGCTTACGGCGGGCTTAGGATGAAAATCTTATATTACGACATCATGCGGAGTGAAGATTTCGAACTTCTCACCGAGGCTAAGTTCGTGTCACTTGAAGAACTTTTAAAAAACTCCGACGTTGTTACTATTCATTCGCCTCTGACGGCAAAAACCCATCATTTAATCGGTAAGGAGCAGTTTCAATTGATGAAAAATACGGCAATTTTGGTAAACAGCGCTCGTGGGCCAATTGTCGACGAGGAAGCATTAGTCGAGGCTCTCAAAAACAATCAAATCGCCGCTTGCGGGCTTGATGTTTTTGAAAGGGAACCTGTGATTTCCGAGGAATTAATAAGACTTCCAAACGCAGTTTTGACTCCGCATATCGCCTCGGCAACAATTGAAACAAGAGAGGCGATGAGTAAAATTGCGGCTGAAAATATTATTGCAGTTTTTGAGGGAAGAGAGCCGTACGGTTTAGTCAAAACGGTTTGAGCTAAGGTAAGCGCTGAGTTTTTTGAGCGGCTAAAAAGGCTGAGAGAGTTTCCTTTCTTGAAGCAGTTAAAACATAAACTTGATCTATTAGGTCGACCACTTGTGGAAAATATTCATCTAAAAGTATGGATTCTTTTGCACCTTGCTGCCTGAGAAGCTCTGCGTATTTTTTAATTCTTTGAACTACTTCCCATGGATTAATTCTTTGTTTTTTGGCTTCTCTTAAGGCTTGCGTAAAGGATTCTGTAGCAGAAGCCTCGTCCATAGCATCAGATCCGTATTGCGTGCTTTCTCCAACCTCTCTTTCAAGGTCTCCTTTGAAATTTGTCCAGCTTCTCAAAGCGTTATGAAAATTTCGTCTGCCAAGATCACGCCACCAATTGTTTGCTCTCTGAACCATCTCCCAATTAGTTTCCGAACCGGGAAGACGTTTTCGTCGGCGCATTCTGGGCACTGTTTCGCCAGTAACCAGTGACGTGGTTATTACCGGTTCCCTGAATAATCGCGCTTGGCCAGATTCTTTATGGCGGCTCATAGTAACATGGTATTATACTACGATTTTTGTCAAAATCCAGCGTTTTTGATTATCGAAAGTTTCGGATTGGAATTGGTTAAATCTACGGTAACCACGTCGATGCGTTCTAGAAGCGGTAAATTAAGATTCTTGCGATTGGCACGATAAAACTTGGCGGCTCTTTCGAGAAACCTTAGTTTCCAGCGGTTCACGGCTTCTTCCGGTCTGCCAAATTGATAGGTCGAGCGTGATTTCACCTCGATGTATACAAGAGTTTGTCCATCTTGTGCGACTATATCTATTTCTCCGCCGCGAATCCTGAAATTTCGCTCGATAATTTTGTAACCTTGCTTTTTAAGAAATTGGCAAGCCAAGTCTTCACCAATCTTGCCAAATGTTACGTTTGTCACAAAGAGAGAAACTTTAGGTTAAACGAAGTACGATGGATCTTCGAAAAGCCATTTTCGGTAATCAACCTTTGATGAAGCTTCGTGCCGTATCCCTTATGTTTTGCAAACCCGTACACTGGATATTTTTTAGCAAATTTTTTCATTAAATCGTCTCTGTAAACCTTTGCAATTATTGAAGCAGCAGCAATAGTTGCCGATTTTTGATCACCGCCTTTGATCGCAAGCTGGTTTTTTCGCGATACGTGTTTAATGTAAAAAGCATCGATTATTACATAATTCGGTTTCGGAGAGAGGTTGGATAAAGCCTTGCGAAATGCCATCTGTGAAGCCTTGCCAATACCCAGCTTATTGATATGCCAGACAGATATTTCCGATATAAAATAGGACACGGCCTTCGACTTGATGTAATTTGACATTTGTCTGCGATAATTTGGCTTCAATTGTTTTGAATCCCCGAATAAGGCTGGCACGATAAAAGTGTGAGGAAGAATGACTGCCGCTGCGACAACAGGTCCGGCCCATGAACCCCTACCAACCTCGTCAATACCACAAATGTACTGATATCCCTTGTTCCAAAGGGCTTTCTCTAAATCCAGCGTAGGATTCATCGGGTTTATTTGTTTCTTCGCAGATAGTACAGTTTAGCTCGTCTTACTTTCTCTGTTTTTTGAACTGTGATTTTGTCGATTGAGGGCAGATCGAGCGGGAATATTCTTTCCACCGCCACGTTTGAGCTCATAACTTTCCTGACAGTAAAAGTTTTGTAATCTTTTTCTCCCCTTATCGCTATAACTCTTCCCTCAAACGGTGTTGTCCTTGTTTTTGCTCCTTCTTCCTGCCTAAAAGTTACCTTTACCGTATCGCCTACGTTAAAATTTGTTTTTCTCATGAGTCGTTAGTATAACTTTAAATAAAGTGGATTTTCAATTAGTTTACCCGGCAGCCAAGTTTTGTAAGCAATCTAGTTAATTGTTGAGTTCTTTTAGCTGTAAATGGAACCGCAAATTTTCTGGCTGCACCGTTTTCACCGCTCAGTATTAAAGTGATGGAGTCTTCACCCGGATTTTCCTTCAGAAGCTGGTAAATTTTCGACAAGAGCACACGGTCGGCATCTTTGGGCAAGGCCACCTCAAAATTATTACTTTGAGGCAAAGTAAGGGATTCAGAGAGCGACATTATATTTTCTGCGATTAAGATCGGTGTCTGCTCCCCCGTCTCTAATTTTCCTGAAATTACCACAATTTGATCGGTTGCTATAACACTTCGCGTTTTAGCGTAAACTTTTGGGAAGACTAAAACTTCCAGCGTGCCTGTTGTATCCTGCAATTTTAAAAAACACATCTCTTCCCTTCTCATTTTGGTTAAAGTTTTTCTAATCGAAGAGATAATTCCACCAATCTTGATATTTTTATTGTTAAAAATAATCTCGTTAATATCGGCGATTTGAGAGGTGGTAATTTGCATCAGTTGTTTTTCAAATTTAATCAAGGGGTGCTCAGTTAAGTAAAATCCCAAAAGCTCCCTTTCCCACGAAAGTATCTCTTCCTTTGGCGCTTCGTTTGAGGAATCTAAGAGCACATTGAAAGATGCTGCAGAATCCTTCCGGATCGTCTCTTGCTCAAAAAGGCTTCCTTGGCCGGCGGAGACGGTTTTTGAAAGAGAGGTACCGGCGGTTTTAATTTCATCAATGACCTTAAGCATGGCATTGCGTTTTCCGAACTCGTCCATTGCCCCAGCTTTAATTAAACTTTCAAGAGTTTTTCTGTTAACGACCCTTAAGTTGACCCGTGAAACAAAGTCATTAAGCGATTTAAATTTGCCCTGATTGTCTCTTTCTGTGATGATCGCTTCCATAGCTGCCTTGCCCACGTTTTTGATTGCCGAGAGGCCAAATCTGATACCTCGTTTCGTGCCGGATTTCTCAACTGTAAAACCCGTCATTGAGAAATTAACATGGGGAGGTAATACCAATATTCCCATGCGAGCGCATTCCGCGACTGCTGCGGCTATTTTGTCGGGATCGTCCGATTCCGCTGTCATGACAGCGGTCATAAATTCGACGGGATAGTTAGATTTCATGTAAGCGGTCTGGTAGGCTATGTGTGCGTAAGAGGCGGCATGTGCTTTATTAAAGCCATAGGCGGCAAATGGTTCAATAAGCCTGAAAAGCTCCTCAGCCTTTTCTTGCCTCATGCCGTTTTTAATACAACCCTCAATGAATTTTTCCTTCTGTTTGGACATTTCGGTGGGAATTTTTTTACCCATAGCTTTCCTGAATTTGTCCGCTTCTTCCCAGCTGTAACCTGCAATGTTGATGGCAGTTAAAAGCACATCATCCTGATAAACGATAACGCCGTATGACTCTTTCAAATAACTTTCCATTCTGGTATCAAAATACTTTATTCTATCTCGATTGCGTTTTCTTTCTATAAATTCAGGTATGGAATTCATCGGTCCCGGACGAAATAGCGAAATCATGGCCATTATGTCGAAGATGTTTGTAGGTTTTAGTTCCTTTAAATACCGCGTCATACCAGAACCCGAGAGTTGAAACAAACCCATGGTTTCACCTTTTGCCAAAAGTGCATATGCTCCTTTATCGTCAGTGGTAATTTCGGTAAGATCGATTTTATGATTTGAAACTTGTGCAACGATGTCAACTGCATGACCTAGAATTGAAAGGTTTCTTATCCCCAAAAAATCCATCTTGACAAGTCCGACCTCTTCTATGTCATACATGTCGTATTGCGTGATAATTTTTTCTTGGGACGTCTCACGCTGTAGGGGGGAATAATCAGTTAGTGACAAGGGCGCAATTACTACGCCGGCAGCGTGGACAGAAACGTGGCGAACATTGCCTTCTACTTTTTGGGCTAAATCTAAGAGTTCTGTAACTTCGCTATCTTCATTATAAAGTGTACCTAGCTCTTTATTAAGTTTTTTGGCCGAGTCCAGGGACATATGAAATCCCTGGGCGCCTATCGGTATCATTTTGGCGACTCTATCCGCCTTTGAATAAGGCCAGCCAATAACCCTGGCGACATCCCTTACCGCCGCCCTGGCCATCATCGTACCAAAAGTGCCTATTTGAGCAACTTTGTCCTGGCCGTATTTTTCTCTTACATAAGCAATTACCTCGTCCCTTCGATTGTCCGCAAAATCAACATCTATATCCGGCAGCGTAGGTCTGTAAAGGTTGAGAAATCTCTCAAAAGGCAATTTAAAATCCAAAGGATTAACGTTGGTGATTCCTAGTGCGTAGGCAACAAGGCTACCTGAGGCCGAACCGCGAGTTGTCGAAATAATTCCTTTTTCTCTGGACCAGTTTACAAAATCGGCAACAACTAAGAAATAGGTCGAATAGTGTTTTTTGAATATAACTGAGAATTCGTACTTTAACCTTTCTTTAATTTCATTTGTAATTTTAATCTGCCTTTTTACTAGACCCTGCGTACATAGCTCTTGCAAATATTTATCGGGAGTTTTGGGGAATGGTGTTTTAAAACTTGGGAAAGAAATTTTATTTAGGGGTATTTCTATATTAATTTTGGCGGCAATTTTCGCCGTATTTTCACAAGCTTCTGGAATATCTTCGAAGAGTTCGACCATCTCCCCGGGACTTTTTAGGTAATAGGTAGGAGAATCAATCATTCTTAATCTTTTTGTTTCAGAAAGCACCTTGCCTGTCTGAACACAGACGATTACATCTTGGGCCCCAGCATCATCCGGATATATGTAGTGGACATCGTTGGTTGCCACCAGGGGAATTTTAAGATCCGCCGACAGTTTCTTTGCTCCTTCGATGACTTGCTTTTCTTCGCGCGCCATCCTCATTAGTTCTGCGTGTATCTCGGAGTTTTCAGAATGTGCTTGCGCGAACTGTTTGAATAGATGTCTTTGGATCTCAAGGTAGAAATTATTTTTTCCAAAAATGCTTTGATAAGCAGTTGCCGTTTCTTTGGCTTTATTTAGATCATTTGCGATTACAGCCTTCGATATTTCGCTTGAAGAACATCCGGAAAGAGCGATCAGGCCCGATGAGTATTTCTTTAATACCTCCTTATCTAGCCTTGGCCTGTAATAAAAGCCTTCCAAGTGGGAGATTGTAACTAGCTTCATCAGGTTCTTATAACCCTCGAAGTTCGTTGCCAGTAAGGTCAAATGGAAGTTTTCGTTATCGACCCCGGATTCCTTGTCGGCTCTCGATCTCTTGGCGATGTAAACTTCACAGCCAATTATGGGATTAACATCTGCCGCTTTGCATTCTTTGTAAAATTTGACCGCGCCGTAAAGCCCGCCATGATCTGTTATCGCCAAATGCTTCATACCAAGCTGTTTTGCGCGGTCTACCAGTTTAGGGATTTTGGAGAGACCATCAAGCAGCGAGAACTCACTGTGTACGTGTAAGTGGACAAAATCAGTCATACTACTCTTTTAAAATTCACCCTTGAGATTTTGAGGCGAGGATATTTTTTATCTTCTCTGTCACTTCTCTTGGGTGAACAGGTACTTTTAGCTTTCTCAACGTCTGACCTGTCAAAAACATTATGGCAGTTTCTTTGCCTCTATTAAAGTCTGAAACCGCTCCCGGATTCTCCTTCAGAACTAAACTTACAGTTGCTGTTAACTCTTCATTACTAATTTTAGCCTTTGCTTTGGACTGGACAAGTGATTTAACTAGTTGTGCCGGCAGCGTGCTATTTACCTGAACATTTTTATTGATAAGCGTGTTTGCTATCTCTTTCGTGCTTAAACCATGACCAGTCGCAATCTTAACCGTTTCCTCGAAAAACTGGGCAACATTAACATCTCTTGTCAAAATTTGGGCATCGTAGGGGGTGAGCTGGTAGGTTTGTGTAAAGCGTGCAAATTTTTGACCGGGGAGTTCTGGTACTTGTGATTTAAGAGTGGCTATTTCTTGTGCTTTGAATATAAAAGGTGCTAAATCAGGCTCGGGGAAGTATCTGTAGTCATGGGCTAGCTCCTTGCCTCTTTGGCTATAAGTCTCTTTTTTAGCTTCATTCCATCCCCTGGTTTCCAGATCTGGTATTTTTCCCTTTTCCAGAATTTTTGTCTGTCTTCCTATTTCATACTCTACAGCCGCCCGAGCGAATTTAAAAGAGTTTATGTTTTTTAACTCTACTTTATAATTGGGCAGTACTTTTGAACCCTTTTGCCTAAGTGAAACATTGGGTTCAATTCTCATACTCCCCTTCTCCATATCGGCATCCGAAATTTCCAAATACCTAGCAATTTGCTGGAGCTTCTGGGCATAATCTTTAACCTCGAAGGAGGAGTTCATGTCTGGCTCTGAAACTATTTCAACTAAGGGTACACCGCTGCGGTTAAAATCTATCAGAGTTACTCTTCTGCCGTCGACAGCGGCATGAGTTAATTTACCGGTATCCTCCTCAAGGTGTGCTCTTGTAATTCTGATTTTCTTACGGTTTGCGTTTTCGGTTTCTATCTCAAGATATCCGCTTTTTGCAAAAGGCAGATCATATTGTGAGATCTGAAAGCCTTTGGGCAAATCTGGGTAAAAATAGTTCTTGCGATCAAATTTACTACTCAATTGCGCTTTACAATTAAGTGCCATGCCTAATTTTTGCACAAATTTTATACTCTCTATGTTTGCTTTCGGTAATGCTCCAGGCAGGCCTAGGCAAATTGGGCAAGTGTGAGTATTTGGTTCTTTGCCAAAGTAGTCTGCACTGCATGAACAAAACATCTTGCTTTTAGTTGAAAGTTCAATGTGCACTTCAAGTCCGACTACCGGTTCGTAAGTCATATCTTTGGCGTCCTTTTGTACCATTCGGTCGTCTGTTCATATGCATAAGCTACCTGATAGAGCAGCTTTTCACAAAAGTGCGGTCCGATGATTTGCATACCGACCGGAAGATTTTCCAGAAAACCGCAGGGTACATTTAGGCTGGGAACGCCAGCCAGGTTTTGGGTAACCAAAAACACGTCGGACAAATACATTGTTAAGGGATCATTTGTCTTTTCACCGATTTTGAAGGGCAAGGTTGGCGAAGAAGGACAAATTAGAACATCAACTTTTTTGAAAGCTTTTAAATAATCGTCGAGGATTAGTCGTCTCACTTTCATAGCCTTTAAATAATAGGCGTTATAATAACCGCTTGAAAGAGTATAAGTTCCCAGAATAATTCTTCTTTTAGCCTCTGATCCAAATGCCTCTCTTTTGTCTCCGAAACGAACACCGTCGTATCTGGCCAAATTGGAAGACACTTCGGAAGGCTGGATAATGTAATAGGTTGCAATCCCGTATTCCGTGTGCGGCAGATCTACTTCAATTACTTTTGCTCCAAGTTCTTCCAGTTTTTTGACTGCCTTAAGGCTTAGCTCTTTAATCCTGGCTTCCAGATTTTCGTAATAGTTTTTCGGCAGCCCTATTTTTAGGCCTTTAACGCCATTTTTTAAACTTTCCAAGAAATCGGGAACTTCTCCGGGTGCGCAAGTAGAATCGAATTCGTCTTCGCCCGCAGTCACAGACAAAACTTGTGCATTGTCATAAACAGTTTTGGTCATATGGCCTATTGAATCAAGAGAGGAAGCCATAGAGATAATTCCGTATCTGGAAACCCTTCCGTAAGTAGGCTTTAGCCCGACCAAATTACAAAAGGCTGCAGGCAGCCTAACAGAAGAGCCCGTATCGGTCCCTGTCGCAACAATACACTGATCAGAAGCAACTGCAGCCGCAGATCCGGACGAAGAACCTCCGGGCACCCTTTCAAGACTGTAGGGATTTTTTGTAGGACCAAAGTCTGAATTTTCACCGCTGGAGCCATGGCCCCAAGCGTCTTGATTTGCCTTTGCAATCGTTATAGCACCCGATTCTTTTAGTCTTCGGACTACCGTTGCATCAAAAACGGGTACGTAATTTTCAAGCAATTTTGACCCTGCTGTTGTTTTGATACCTTTTGTGGAAAACAGGTCTTTATAAACAACAGGTATTCCTGCCAGAAAATTTAGTTCCTCTCCTCTGGCAATCCGGTTGTCAACTTTTTCGGCCTGCGACAAAGCTTCTTCGGGGGTAACAGTGATAAGAGAATTTAGAGTTTTATTCAGTTTTTGGGCTCTATCCAGATACTCTCTGGCTAGCTCTTTCGCTGATATTTTTTTGCCCACCAAAAGTTCATGAGCCTTGACGATGGTTAAGTCGGAAATCATTGTTCTTCGAATATTGCTTCGACTTCAAAAAATCCGTTGTGAGTTTTAGGTGCATTGGCAAGCGCTTCTTGCTGGGTTAGCGATGGTGTCGGTTCGTCACTTCTAGTAACATTAACCAGTCCGGTAATGTGGCTGATAGATTCTACTTCGTCGGTATTAACCTTATTTAACTTTGAAACGTATTTCAAAATCTCGGGCAGCTGCTTCTCAAAGGTTTTCCTTTCTTTTGAACTTAGAGGTAAGTTTGCCAGTTTGGCAACATATTCGATATCAATTTTCCCGCCATAGGCGGACCCGCCTCTGGCGGGGACCTTTGACTTGCTCGCTTTGAGCGTTTCTTGCGCAAGGTGACTTTTGACTTTTGACATATTTATTGTATCGCCCTAAGCACCTTTACCCGCTCATGAATAGGGGGGTGAGTGTTAAAGAGGCCCGCGAACCAGCCAATCGCGTCCTTGTGATTCTTAAGAGGGTTAACGATGTAAAGATGGGCGGTGGCCTTATTGGCAGCCTCGAGAGGCTCTTTGTCTTGAGAAATTTTCAAAAGAGCATCGGCCAGGCTATCGGGATTTCTGGTTAAAAGAGCGCCGGAAGCGTCTGCCAAATATTCTCTTTTCCTGGAAATTGACAGTTGGATCAGCATAGCAATAATAGGTGCCAAAAAAGCCATCACGATGCCGATCAGCATAAAAATCTGATTGCCGCCACGATCATCTCGGTTTCTTCCTGAGTAAAAAGACATGCGCAAGAAAAAGTCCGCAGCCAAAGCGACTGTTCCTACCAAAATGGAAACTATAGTCATTAATCTTGTGTCATAATTGCCCACATGTGAAAGCTCGTGGGCGGTAACTCCTTCGAGTTCAAGCTTTGTGAGTTTGTCTAAAATACCTTTTGTAAAAGCAATTGCCGCATGCCTGGGATCTCTGCCTGTGGCGAAAGCATTGGGTGCAGCATCGCCTATGATGTAGATTTTGGGCATAGGCATCCCCGAAGCAATGCATAAATTTTCTACCGTTCTAAAAAGGGTCGGATTATCTTTTTTTTGAATCTGTTTGGCGCCAGAAATTGCCATGACGATTTTATCGCTGTTGTAATAGGAGAAAAAATTCAAAATACCGGCAATAATTAAGGCAATACCAGAAAATCCCAAAGCAGATGGTCCCTCAAATCCTAAAGCGATGGTAAAAATATAGACAATAAAGGTGATAATGAAGGCAAAAATAAGCATTATTAGCCATGTTTTAAGCCTGTTTGCGGAAACCTGAGTATAGGCTGTCATGTTATGAAATTAGAGTTCATAATTGCTCAATATTGAACAATTATAGCTTCTTTACACTAAATTTAAAAATGATAAAATACTTATCTGGATGAAAATTTTTCTTAAAGAGTTAAAGTTTCCCTCCACTAAAGATACTTATCTAAAGGACATTACAGGCGCAGTTAATAAAGCTATCAAAAGCTCCGGCGTTGTAGATGGATTCGTTTTTGTCAACACCAAACACACCACTATGGGTATAGTCGTGAACGAGATAGCTGAGCCGAATTTGTTAGAAGACATCCTTCACCATACCCTTCATGCTATTCCGGAGGACAAACGTTCAACGCGAGTATCGAAAGAGTATAAGCACCCAACCACTGACTACCATCACCGCTGCCAGGATAATCCTTATTGCGATGAAATTGACGAGGATTATAACGCAGCAGCTCATATCAGGGCACTGGCTTTTTCTCACCCGAGCGTAGTCGTACCTGTCAGAAACAACAGATTGGAGTTAGGAAAATACCAGCAGATTGCTGTTTTTGAATTTGACGGAAGAGATGGTTCCGGCAAGAATCCGATTAGAAATAGAACGATTCAAGTTTGGGTTTGCCCCGCGGAAAAAATAATTCCCATTTAGGGAGCTACTTTCAATTTTCCCCTAAAGTCTGCCAATTTTTTGTAATTTTTCTTTCGCATAAAATCTCTAAGTTCATTCTGAACTCTCTCAAAAATAGCCGGTCCATTTTGTAAAAAGGCGGTGCCAATCTGGACAGCAGATGCACCGGCTAAGATGAACTCAAAAGCATCGACTCCTGTGAAAACTCCGCCAACGCCAATAATCTGTATTTTTTTGCCCAGACGTTCATAAAATGTCCTTACGTTGGCGAGGGCTGCGAACTTGACATATCTTCCGCCAATCCCCCCCAAACCTCCCTTGGGCTTAATCAAGGTTTTTCCCTTGTACGGATCAATCGCTAGACCGTTGCCGATGGAATTAATGCAGGTAATAAATTTAACCGGATACCTGCCAATAACATTTGCGGCCTGTTCCATGTGGACAAGATCAAAATAAGGAGGAAGTTTTACGCCCCAAGGTTTTTTGCAGATCTTGGAAACAGCTTCAAGCAGGCTATCCATGCCTTCGAAATCGTAACCAACAATTGGTTTACCGATAGTATTGGGTGATCCGGGATTGAACTCTATGATGTCGACAGGAGAATCATTAAAAGCTTTAAAAATAATTATGTTATCTTCAAGGGACAATCCAGAAATACTGGCAATTATCGGCTTTTTATATTTTTTGGCAAGAATTTTTGAAAAATTTATATATGCTTTGTAGCCTAAATTGGGTAGCCCCATAGAATTAATAGAGCCAAACTCCAAATCCGCATAGCGCGGTTCGGGATTACCTTTTCTGGGCTCGAGAGTGCAGGACTTCATGGTAATTGCCGACGATTTAGACTTGGCAATGATTTCCAGTTCTTTTAATGTTACGTCTGCAGGACCGGCCGTGTTAAAAACGCATGTTTCGAGTTTTACTCCAGCAATTATTGTTGAAATGTCAATCTTCATGTCTTTGTTCTCTTTTTTACTTTTGATACTTGTCGTACTTTTGGTACCTTTGATACTTTTACTACTCAAACCCCATTTTCTTGCCCCAGTTTTTGGGATCTTGGGCCCAATTCCGGATTATATCAACCTGTTCTTTTTGCAAAAAACCTCTTTTTTCGGCAACTTGCAATGAATTATTAAGATCACAAAGAGAAAATAGTTTCACTTTATTTTTTGCGAAATCTTTCTCTGTTCCTTCAAAACCGTATGTGTAAACCGAAACCTCACTATTGACCTCAACGCCAAGTCTTCTCAACGCCGCAACAACTCCAAGAGAAGAAATTCCGGTAGAGACTAAATCCTCAATGACAATTGCCTTTTGGTCGCGTTTAATGACACCTTCGACTTGACTACCTTTACCATGTTTTTTTGCCTCTCCTCGAGCATACACCATGGGAAGTTTTAGTTCCCAGGCAACAAATGCGGCGTGAGGAATCCCGGCTGTAGCGGTTCCAGCAATTACATCTGGAAGACCGACCTGTTTAATTTTGGCAATAAGGTATTTAGTAATTTTCTCCCTTATTTTTGGGTAAGACATAATTAGCCGGTTGTCAGTATAAACGGGAGACAATATACCCGATGCGTATCTGAAGGGCTGTCTG
>CAZLVB010000013.1:0-20659 GCA_964562855.1 uncultured Gammaproteobacteria bacterium
GCAATAACTGTACCTTTTGTTAAAGTTATTTCCATTTTTTCCTAAACGCTCCCCCCCTTTACTCACCTCAAGGGCAAACCTAGCGGTTTTCCCTTAATATTCCCTTTCCCTAAATTGAGTAAATTCTACTAGCTAAGCCAGATAGAATTTACAAATATTAATTTAAGCTAGTGTCCTTCCTTTTGCGTTAAGATTACCATAAAAACTAGGGTTAGCATAGCAAAAATTAAAGCTTGTACAAATCCCACCAGAATTTCCAAAAAATAAAAAGGGATAGGAACAATATACGCAAAGAGTTTTGTCGAGGCCGTTGTTAAAAGAACTTCTCCGGCAAAAATGTTGCCGAAAAGCCGAAAAGAAAGGGAAAGGATTTTGGTGGCTTCTCCGATTATTTCCAAAAAGCCTACAAAAAGAAATATTGGATTAAGGCTGAAGAACTTTCCCAAGTAGCCGCCAAGTCCAAGATATTTAATCGCCAGATAATGTGTTGCAACTAAAGAAACAATAGCCAAAGCGACAGTTGTATTTAAATCGGAATTGATTGATCTTAGGAGGGGAACAAAGACTTTATGGTGATTTTCCTCCAAAAAAAATCCGACAGAACCGATTCCCGGTAAAAGACCTAAATAATTACCAAACAGTATAAAAAAGAAAAAGGTAGCAACTATTGGTAAAAATACTTTTGTTTTTTCACCAGCAACAGAAGAGACCAGTTCCTGGAAAGCTTCAATTGCTGCTTCGGCAATGTTTTGCAGACCTTGGGGGACAGGAGTGATCTTTTTGGTAGCCAACGTGGCTACTGCAATTAATATTATGGTAACAATCCAGGTGGTTAAAATGGAGTTAGTGATCGGAAAGGGGCCGAGCTGAAATAATTTCTCAGCAGCTAAGGCTACATGTGCTTCCATTGGCTTCTATGTTCATTATATGCATTTAAAGCGGCTTGATACCATCAAAAGTAGCAAGTAGCGTTGTAACATCTAAGCTCGGCTTAATTTCTTGTAGAGAAGTGGCCATTTTTGCAGCATTTTGACGGTGTGACTCTTCTGAGTTATCTTGGCCATAGGCGCTGCAGTCTTCGTGTTCATAAATATAAAGCTGGTCTGGATCGTGAAGTTTAAGAGAAAGACTGGCAGCGTCGAGAACTGTATCATAATCTTTAGATGCCCCGGGCAAGGAGATTCGGTCACAATTGCCGTTAAGATGGCGGTTTTTAAGATCCTCCTCGATCATTTCCTGGAATCTAAAATCGATACAGCTTATAGCGAGTGCTTGTGCTTTGTGTTCTTTGGACATTTCCCTCTAAAAAAAGGCCCTTTGAACAACCAAATTTAAGTTGTTCTAAAAGTCCTTTGGTTGTTATACTAGCAAAGTCTCAAAAGGATGACAAGTAATGAAAAAGGTAGCTAGCTTATCACAACAAGTGTCATTCTCGCCCTTCAATTGTCATTCCCGCGCCCGCCAGAGGCGGACCCGCCTTTGGCGGGCGCGGGAATCAATTCAGGGAGAATCTGATCCTCAATCGAGTCTTCGACCGTGAGTCCCGAAGAAACTCCGCTCGGACCGAATCGGTTGAGGATGACAGGCTACTTGCGTTGAGGTGATAAGTACCAAGAAATATGATTCTTAGAATTCTATTTATAATTGCCGGGATAGCCGGGATTGTGGCTATTTTTTATGTTTCCTGGTTTTGGAGAGCGCTAATTGCGCCGATGGTGATTATTCTGTTTTGGGATACGATTGTTAGTTTTTTGAAAAAAAAGCAGGAATAAATTGATCTAATTGACCTAATTACTCTAATTATTCTAAATAATTATTAAAGTCCCAATTTCTAAATAATGGAAAACACGCGAATAAAGAAAACTTACGACTTAGAAGAGAGAACCGCAAAATTTGGTGAGGATATAATTAAATTTTGCAAGATTGTTCCTAAAAATTCAATTACAGCCCCGCTTATAAATCAGCTTGTTAAATGTGGAACAAGTGTTGGTGCAAATTATTGTGAAGCGGACGATGCTGAAAGTAGGAGTGATTTTAGGCATAAAATCGGTATTTGCAAAAAGGAGAGCAGAGAAGCTAAGCATTTTCTGAGAATGATAGTGATTGCAGTGCCAGAATTAAAGGGAGAATCTAAGGCATTATGGCAAGAGGCGAAAGAGTTAAACTTGATCTTCGACTCAATTTATAAGAAGGTCAAGTAAAATCGGCTTTTCTTATTGGGATTGGGAATTTTTTTATTGGGATTTATTTAATAATTAGAAATTAGGAATTAGAAATTTGCCTAGAGCTGTTCCAGTTTTGCTTTAGATTCGCCGGGTGGGGGCTGGATAAGAGTTAAGTAACGCTCTGTGGTTGAAAGTCTTTTGTGGCCGGCGATTTTGCTGATTAATACCAACGATGCTCCCGAAGAGAGATGATGGGCAACCCAAGTGTGTCTAAGGTCATTGACTTTCGCTCCACTAATCCCTGCCTTTTTGTAATAACGGTCGATGGCTGTTCTGATATTTCTAACCAGCAGAGGTTTGCCGGTTTTGGTAACAAAAAGCGCTTTGTTGGGGGTTTTTGGCCTGACATCAAGATAACTCTTAAGTGCACTTTCAGCCGCTTTATTTAAAGGTATAGTTCGTTCACTTCTGTTCTCCAGAGCACGAATATAAAGTTGCCCCTCTTTAGTCTCTTGGGAAAAATAAACGTCATCCGTTCTTAAATTGGCAAGTTCTCCGATTCTGATGCCGGTTTGCAAAAGAACCTCGATTATTGCCGCAATTCGCTTATCGTCTCTGGCAGCATCTCTTAAAGCCCTGTATTCAATCGGAGAGAGAATTCTGGGAGGTTTGGTTTCAAATTTTGGATGATCAACTAATGTTGCGGGGTCGTCAGTTATTATTTCCTGAACTTTTAAGAATCTAAAAAAAGTTTTCGTGGAATTAAGTTTTCTAGAAATTGACTTTGGGGTGTAGCCTTTTTCGGAAAGCTTTGCCAGAAACGATTTTATGTCGTCTGACGATACTTCATGGACATGAGCTTTTTGAAGTTCGTTTAAAAATTCGACAAGTTGCTGAATGTCCTTACCATAGGCCAGCACCGTCGCTGAAGCCCGCTTTTTACCTTTTAGATGCTCTATAAATTCTTTATGTGCCTCGTGCAATTTCTTCATTTTTATTGTGCAGGTTTTTGGCCATATATCAGACGATATATGACGAGTCCCGTACCGATTGTGGTACAGGGCAGCCGTGGGAAGATTGAGGCTAGTATACGCCCATGCTATGGGTCTTGTCAACCCCGTTAGAAGTTGGCTTAAAGTTCTTTTTTGCGGGTCTAGGTTCGAGGCGATTAATCTTCTAACGGGGTAAAGAAGAAATTTGTGATAAAGTCCTCTAAGGCTTTCTCTCAATACATTTTTTGATATATCATAAAGCTATAAGTCGTAAATCTTAGATTCAATGAAACGCAATTTTTTGCTTTTTGTGGCGGTATGTATAGGACTAATTTTGGTGGTAAATAGCGCAAAGAGGCTTGTGACATTTAGGTCGACTGCCTTGCAGGTTAAGGATGCCCATGAGCGTCTTGAAACTTTAAAGCAGGAGAATGAGGTTTTGGAACGTGAACTAGAATACAAAAAAAGTAAAGACTTTGCCGAGGGTGAAATACGCAATAAATTGAATCTGGTCAAAGAGGGGGAAACTGTTGTAATTGTGCCGAAAGAAGAATCTCGTGACCAGAATCAAGAGACCGGAGACCAGAAAGCAGCACCCAATTGGCAGAAATGGTGGAAACTATTTTTCGGAACATAGTGTAGAAAAACAATCTCTATTATTTTTCGGAACATAGTGTAGAAAAACAATCTCTATTATTTTTCGGAACGTAAGAGTAACCTTCTTATGTTGACTCAAAATCGCTTTTTTTGTTAGAATTCCACAACCGACGCGGGGTGGAGAAACGGTATCTCGGGAGGCTCATAATCTCCAGAAGTGGGTTCGACTCCCGCCCCCGCTACACATTCGATGCGCTTCGCTTACTCAGTGTACGCTTTTTAGCTATACTGAACATCGAAGCACAAGCGGGAGGAGAAGTTTACCCTGAGTTTATCGAAGGGACTCCCGCCCCCGCTACATTTCGACTCCGCGAAGCGGGGAAGAAATGTCCTGAGCGAGTTCTGAGTATAACGAAGAACGAGTCGAAGGACTAGAATTATTTTCCGCTTCGCTTCGCTCAATGCAAGCACATTGACAGATCTCACAGAAATACCACTTTCTTTTAGTTAGAATTTCTCAGATGTGGTTTGTTTACATACTTCTCTGCTCTGACAATAGTTTTTACACAGGCGTTTCAAATAATCCACAAAAAAGATTTCTGGATCATAAAAATGGTAAAGGTGGCCGTTATACTAGGTCACACAAACCAGTAAAATTGATTTTTCAAGAGCCGCAGAGCAGCAAGGAGCAGGCGTTGAGGCGCGAGAGGCAAATAAAAGGGTGGAGCAGAGAAAAGAAAATTAAGGTATTAGATCTTCTTATCCAGTAATTTTTCGCCTCCTTGGTTTGTTGGAGTATAATTTTGCTCGGGTCAATTATATGCAAGAGAGACTTGATCAAAAACTGTATGTTGCAAGGCTTAAAGCTGGCCAGCTTATAGAAAGCTTATTGGCTGCCAGAGATCCTCAGGCTTGCCTTAAAGAGTGGGCCGTACCAGAAGATCTTAAGGTCTACGGTGAACTTCTCGAAGTACTGACGCCAAGTACTGGAACAGTCGAAAGGGCTATGGAAAACATAGGGTTTCTCACCGATTTAGCAAATCACGAATCGGCAAGATCCCTTTTAGGTTTGGGGCCTACGTTGCCAGCCCTTGGTGTTTCTGCTAGGACGGGAGGGTTTGAACTAGTCCTCTCCGGCCGACTTAGATATCGAGGGGAGGGGAGTTATTACGGCGTAGGCCTAGAGGAATTTTATTTCAAGGGGTTTATTACAAGGAGGAAAATCTCTACAGTTGCCAGAGACATATTCGGTCAGGATTTTGTCGCCAGCACCTGGGCAGATATTGAACGAATGCCGAAAGCCAGATGGAATCATTCTCACCTTTTGGTGCAGAAACTTTCCAGACATGATCCCAAAAGTCTTCTTCTTAAGGTCAGAAAGAATCTATAGAGTGTGATAAAATTTGTAAACTAGGCGGCGTAGCTCAACTTGCCCCGCTTAGCGGGGTAAAGTAGAGCGAGGGAATCATGTCCGCAGGTCGCTTTGGCAAAACGCCAATAGCGCTCCCCGGATATATCAGGAACCAAATTGCCGGCGTAGCTCAGTGGTTAGAGCGAGGGAATCATAACCCCTAGGTCGTAGGTTCGATCCCTACCGCCGGTACCGCAATTTGGTTGGCTGATATAACCCCAGGTCGTAGGTTCGATTCCCACCCCTGTCACTAAGGTCATTGATGTTTACAGGAATTATTTCCCACACAGCCAAATTTAAAGAGAGCAAGAATGGTACCTTTACATTTGTGGCTGAAAAAGCATTTTTGGGGAGAATAAAAAAGGGAAGTAGTGTCGCGATAAACGGTGCGTGTTTGACGATGACCTCTTTTGAAAAAAATTCTTTTTCCGTCAATTTAATGCCGGAAACTCTAAGTAAGACGGCGTTTGGACAAATTAAAGAAGGAGACTTGGTTAATTTGGAATTGCCGCTGACGGCTGATGGCACGTTTGACGGGCATATTGTTTTGGGACATGTTGATGGAGTGGCGACTGTTAAATCGATTACAAAAAAAGGCAATAGTCACTCTTTTACTTTTGAAGTACCCAAGAAGCTCGGTCGGTATATTGTCGAAAAAGGATCAATTGCAGTTAATGGCATATCACTGACGGTGATTGATGCTAATGACAAAATTTTTACTGTCGGGATTATCCCTTACACTTGGAGGCATACGATGCTCTCTGGCGCAAAAGTAGGCGAGCGGGTTAATATTGAGGTCGATATTCTGGCAAAATATGTCGAAAAGCTGATGAGGGGATAATGCTTGGGAAATCTGATCAAGATAAATTAATTGATAAGGTGGCGATTGGCGGGACGAAGATTGCAATAATCAGGGCTCGATATAATGATGAGTTTACCGAAGAGCTGGAAAAAGCATGTATCGAGACTCTTGTTGCAAACGGGATCTCAAGATCGCAGGTTGTTTCGATGAGCGTTCCGGGGTCATTAGAGATTCCGATTGCAGCCCAGAGAGTGGCGGAGGCTAAATGCGCCGATGTTATCATTGCCCTCGGGGTGATTATTAAGGGAGATACTTATCACTTTGAACTTGTTTCCAACGAATGTGCCAGAGGATGTATGGATGTTTCGCTAAAATACAATATCCCGGTAATTTTTGAGGTGATTTCTGCTTACAATTTGGCGCAAGTTGTAAAAAGAGTCAACGGGAAGAATAGCAAGGGAAAGGAAGCAGCCTTTTCGGCACTGGAGATTTTAACAACTTTGTACAAAATTAAATGATAAAATCGAGGAAGACATTGGGATTGCCAAGAACAAGATTAAGGAATACAAGGTATAAGAATTTAGCACTAAGTAAACTAAGTTGCTAACCAGACTTGCATCGGTTGACATTAGTTGTTACAATTAATTTGTTAGTAATGCTCTTTTGAGGTGGTTAGCGAAGTTCTGCAGATGCAGAATTAGCAGTCGAGCAGACTGGACTGCTAAATGAAGGCCCCGAAAAATCGGGGTTTTTTATTGACCAAAATAAGAGATGGCCAATTTAAAACAAATTGAAAGATTTTTGAAAGATAAAAAGATCGCCTACGAAGTTATCGATTTGGGTGGAGAGGTTTTTACTGTGGATGAGGTCAAAAAAAGTGGGGTTAAGGAAGGCGATATTGTTAAGACGCTGGTTATCAGAGTTGATGATGATTTTGTTGCCTTGGCAGTTCGCGGACAAGACAGGTTAGATTTTAGAAAGGTGAGGAAACATTTTGGCCCTTCGACTTCGCTCAGGGTAAACTGTGAGCTGGCAAAACCGGAGGAAGTTGAGAAAGCTGTTGGTGTACCGGTCGGTGCGGTATGCCCGATTTTAATCGGTCTTCCTCTATATATAGATAAAGAGGTTATGGAACTTGCGCATATAAATATGGGAAGCGGCGATTTGAAGTTTGGATTGGAGATGGAATTTGCGGATTTTCTTAAAGCGATTGAGGAGTTTCAGGTGGAGGACCTGGTTCTCTGATTGACATCTTACCTATAGTAATGTATACTTTTTATAACATGAACGCCAAGTCTTGCTTGGTTTATTGGCTTCACATTACAGGCTAACCTTTCGGTTGGTTGTTTTGTGATACCTAGTTCATGAATCTGACTCGCCGAAAGGAAGTCTGACTTTCGAAGGCGAGTTTTTTTGTGGAGAAAAGGAGGTGGTGATAAATGAATTGTGAGAGATGCTTTCAAGTTGATTTACCGGAGCCGAAGAGCTTTGCGCAAAGGTTAGAATTTAGGATGAGCTCAAGGCCCGGATTTAAGAAAGAGTTAGTGGCGCAGAGTATGGCAGGGCCTGGTAGAGAGGCGGCCCAACCTGTGCAGTCTTTTCGGTTCGAGCCGGTGATGTCTTCGCCGGTGTAAATTAATTATTTTTCAAAAAAGGAGGTGAGAGGAAAAATATGTATAATTACAGAATAATGAAAAAAAGAATTCTTACCGGAGATAGGCCAACAGGAAAGCTCCACCTTGGACATTATGTCGGCTCGCTTAAAAATCGCATTAGATTGCAGAACGAGTACGAATGCTATTTTATTATTGCCGATTTGCATACTTTAACTACGCGGCCGGAGAAAACCGACGAGCTTTCGCAAAATATCCGCGACTTAGTTTTGGATTATCTTTCGGTAGGTATCGACCCTGCCAAGGCGACAATTTATTTGCAGTCTGCGATTCCGGAAGTTTGTGAACTGGCAATTATCTTTGGTAATTTAATTTCCGTTCCAAGGCTCGAGCGTGTTCCCACACTAAAGGACGTGATGGCCGATGCACATATCAAAACTCCATCTCTGGGGCTTCTAGGTTATCCGGTTTTACAGGCTGCGGACATTTTGATGGTTAAGGGCGAACTTGTGCCGGTGGGTAAAGATCAATCATCGCATATCGAGGTAACGCGCGAAATTGCCCGGGAGTTTAATCGACTTTATCCGAGTCATTCTCGACTTGATCGGGAATCTGATCCTCACTTTCGCGAGGATGACAAGGATCGGACTGGCGTTTTTCCAGTCCCGGAGGTTTTGATTCCCGAGGATATCGGGACTTTGCCCGGAACTGACGGACGTACCAAGATGAGCAAAAGTGCCGGTAACGTTATTAATCTTTCGGATGATAGCGCAACAGTTCGTAACAAGGTAATGGGTATGTATACGGACCCGAAACGAATCCATGGAGACGAGCCGGGGGAGATCGAAGGTAATCCAGTATTCGTCTATCTAGATGCATTTAGTCAAAGTGAAAAGTCAAAGTCGAAAGTGAAAGAACTGAAAAAGAGATACGCAAATGGGACAGTTAAGGATGTTGAGGTTAAGGAATTTTTGGCAGAGGTTTTGGAAAAGTTTTTGACTCCAATTAGAGAAAATCGAGCTCGATTCGAGCGAGATCCTGAGCTCGTCGAACGGATTCTAAAAGTTGGTACCCAAAAAGCCCGCTTGGAAGCTCAAAAAACTTTAGCTGAAGTTAAATCCGCAATGAAGCTTGATTTGTAAAAGTTGTTTGCGGGTATTATAATTTGCCGCTATGGTTAAAGAGGTCGACAGTGCCGGAAGGCAAAAAAGTGATATTTTGAGAGAGGTGTTAAGGGGAGGTCAATTCCGTCGTTTGGTTTTTCCTCAGACTGAGGAAGGAGAAAAAAACTAGAAGACTTTTTGGAAGGATTAAGTGCTTATTCAGAATTTGATTCCAAATCTGTTCTACTGAGAAATGTATACGGAAAGCGCGGAGATCTTATCAGTCTTCTTTTTGTTCCGGTAAATTGTCCCCATATAGTTCTCCAATCATCCAACTTGTTATAGAGTTTCTGGCAATTTCATCCCTTGCGTGATATCATAATTTTCCAAACCTTGCCCAGATGAAAGAAAATAATTCAGACAAAAAAGAGAAGATAAAGAAGGCCATTCCTCGCGTTTCCATACCCAAAATGGACAACAAATCTTCCTGGCGGGGATTTGTAATCTATGCGCTTTTGGGGCTTGCGCTTTTTGTTTTTTTCGCCTTAAGTTCTAATCCTGCAGAAAGATTTCAACCGCAGGAACCGCTTTCAAAAGTAATTAATGACATTAAAGATAATAAAGTCGACAATATTGAAGTTGACGGCGATAAGCTTGTAGTAAAAGGTCGCGACGGAAGAGAGTATGTTTCCCGCAAAGAAGAAGGACAGTCGTTTTTTGCTGCTCTTGAAGCCTCCGGCGTTGATCCGACTCAAACAACAATTAATGTAAAAGACAGAACTCTTTCGCAGGCATGGGTGACCATTTTGACAACATTTTTACCCTTAGGGTTAATTATTCTTTTCTTCTTTTTCATATTCAGGCAGGCCAGAGAAGGGGCATCTTCTGTTTTTTCATTCGGGCAGTCACGAGCCAAACAATTTAGCCGTGATATGCCCAAGGTTACTTTTGCGGATGTTGCCGGTGTGGATGAAGCAAAGCAGGAACTTCAGGAAGTGGTGGACTTTCTAAAGCATCCCGAGAAATATCGGGCTATTGGTGCCAGAACCCCCAAGGGGGTTCTTCTTGTTGGTCCTGCCGGAACCGGTAAGACGCTCCTTGCCAGAGCGGTAGCAGGGGAGGCCGGCGCACCATTTTTCTCAGTAGCAGGTTCAGAATTTATGGAGATGCTGGTTGGTGTTGGAGCGGCCAGAGTTCGTGATCTTTTTGCGCAGGCGAAGAAAACGGCGCCGGGAATTATTTTTATTGACGAGATTGAATCTATCGGAAGAATGAGAGGTATGGGATTTTCCGGAGGTCATGACGAAAGAGAACAAACCCTAAATCAAATTTTAGTAGAAATGGATGGTTTTTCACCTAACGATAACGTTATGGTTATGGCGGCAACAAATAGACCGGATCTTTTAGATCCGGCATTAACCAGACCAGGAAGGTTTGACAGACGTGTGGCTTTAGATCTGCCGGATATTGAGGGCAGAAAGGCGATTATCAAGATTCACAAGAAAGGCAAGCCGTTTGCGGAAGATGTAGACGATGAGAGAATTGCCAGAAGAACAGTCGGGTTCTCCGGCGCAGATTTGGCCAACATGTTAAACGAGGCGGCAATTCTGGCGGCCAGAACTGCCAAAAAGGCTATCGACTCGCTGGATATTGAAGAAGCTGCAACCAAGGTTAAACTCGGTCCCCAGAGAAAGAGAATGCAATCCGCCGAAGAGCGAAAGATGACCGCGTATCATGAAGGCGGACACGCAATCGTTGCCCACGTCATGCCGCATGTAGACCCGGTTCACAGGATTTCTATTGTGGCAAGAGGAGTAACAGGTGGTCATACTTTGGTTCCTCCTTCGGTAGACAGATACACGGAAACAAAAACCAGACTTTTGGAGCGAATTGCTACGCTTTTAGGCGGAAGAGCGGCCGAAGAGTTGATCTTTCGGGAATTTACGACAGGCGCATCCAGCGATTTGGAGATAGCCTCAAGTCTGGCGCGCGAAATGGTTACCCAGTTTGGGATGAGCGATTTAGGACCGACAATTTTTGCGCCCAGATCCCAGTTTGGTATGTGGCCAACAATGATGGGTGAGGGTACCCAGGTTTCTCCGGAGCTGGCTGCTAAAATTGATAAAGAAATTTCCAAAATTATCGACGAAGGTTATGTCTTGGCTGTGGAGACGTTGAAGAAACATCGGGCTAAGCTTGATAAAGTCGCCGAAGGACTTTTGGAGAAGGAAACTCTTGACCGCGATGATTTTGAAAAACTAGTCGGCAAGCCCGTAACGGACGGAGAAATAAAATTACCTAAGGTTAAATCTGCTTCTTTGGGTAAATCCACAAGACCCCACCTCTAATTTGCCAAGCGTATTTTTAATGCGATAATAAGGACTGTGAAATTGCTCTTAATCGACGGCAATAGTCTTTTTCACCGCGCATATCATGCCTTGCCACCGCTTTCAGATAAGACAGGCGAAAATGTCAACGCGGTTTTTGGTTTTTCCAACATGCTGATTAAGGCAATCAATGAAGTGAAGCCTACCCACATCGCCTGCGCTTTTGACACGCAGGCGCCGACTTTTCGCCATGTAGAGTTTGAAAAATATAAAGCGCAAAGAGCAGCGCCGCCGGAGGATTTGTATCCGCAACTGCCGAAACTCAAAAAAGTTTTAGATGCGTGGGGGGTCGGGTATTTCGAAAAAGAAGGGTATGAAGCGGATGATATACTGGCGACTATTGCGACAAAAGCAGTTAACAGTTCACCCTTCGACAGAACTCAGGGCAAGCAGTTAACAGTTCACAGAAAGAAAAAGGACCAAAAATCCGTGAACCGTGAACAGAGAACAGTGAACGTTATTATCCTCTCCGGTGATCGTGATGTACTTCAACTAGTTGATGGGGATGTGAAAGTACAAATGCCCGGATGGAATTTAAAAGAAACAACTCTCTTTGGTGCTAAAGAAGTTAAGGAGAAATACGGACTTGAGCCTCACCAAATGGTTGATTATAAATCGTTGATTGGAGATCCTTCGGATAATGTTCCCGGAGTTTCCGGTATTGGCCCAAAGACAGCGTCGCTGCTTTTGGCCGAGTTTCATACGCTGGAGAATTTGTTTGATAACTTAAACGAAGTTAGCGACGTAACAAGGGCAAAACTTGAAGCCGGTAAAGATATGGCACTAGCAGCTAAAAGGCTGGTAGAACTTGATCGTGACGTTGATGTCGGATTTAAGATTGATGATTTAAGATTCGAGCCGGACTGGGACAGAGTAAGAAGAGAGTATGAAGAGGAGTTGGGATTTAAAAGTATTTCGGCGAAGATAGGTACGATAAGTACGATAAGTACAACAAGTACGAAAGGGACAGATGAGCCCTTCGACACATTCGGTAAACTCAGTGCAAGCAAAGATCAGGGTAAACCCGAAGAGCCAAAGACTCCCAATAAAAATTCAGACCAGCTTAAATTAGTCTAGATGAAAATTGCTTTGGTTCATGATTACTTGAATGAATTCGGAGGCGCCGAAAGAGTACTTGAGGCGTTTTGCGAGATATGGCCGGATGCTCCGATTTACACCGCTTTTGTAAACAAAAATTCTTCCGCATATAAGCGTTTCGTTGGCACGAAAAGCTTTTCTTCGAATAAGCGTTTTAAAGGGAAAAAAATTATTACTTCCTGGGCGCAGAATGTGCCCTTCTTTGCTGCCTTTTTACATTCGCCGCTGAGATTTCTGGCGCCTTTAATTTGGGGCAGTTTTGATTTTTCCAATTATGACGTTGTTTTGGCTTCTTCCAGCTGGTTTGTGACGAGGGGGTTCAAGAAGGGAAACCCTTCGACTCCCCTTCGACCCATTCGAGAAACTCCCTTCGAAGTAACTCAGGGCAAGCAGGGCAAGCAAGCTCAGGGTCGCTCAGGGTCTCAACCTTTGGTTGAGATCTGCTATTGCCATACGCCGCCGAGATATCTTTACGGTTATCCGACTTCTGTCGAGTGGCAAAAGTACTGGCCGATGCGCATTTATGCGGCAATTGTCAACCACTACATGAGAGTCTATGATTTTGAAGCTTCACAGAAAACAGATTATTTTATTGCCAATTCCCATGAGGTGGCAGCCAGAATTAGAAAGTTTTACAGACGTGATTCGAAAGTGATTTATCCGCCGGTAGACGTAAAAAAGTTCACAGTTCACCCTTCGACAGAGCTCAGGGCGAGCAGTTTACAGTTAACAGTCAAGAAAAAATCTGTGAACCGACAACCGACAACCGACAACTACTTCCTGGTTGTTTCTCGTCTAGTTGCTGCCAAAAAAGTCGATATCGTTGTTGAAGTTTGCGCCAAGTTGGGCTTGTCGCTTGCGGTGGTGGGTGATGGGAAGGAGATGGATTCGCTGAAAAAACTTGCTGATCGATCTACCGTGAACCGTGAACCGTCAACCGTCAACTTCTTAGGCGAAGTTTCTGATGACAAACTGATCGCGCTTTACCAAAACTGCCGGGCGGTGATTTTTCCTGCGTCACAAGAGGATTTCGGCTTGGTGCCGGTTGAGGCTGCGGCATGCGGCAAGCCGGTTATTGTCAATGCGGAGGGCGGAGTATTGGAGTCGGTTATTGATGCTTCGACAGGCTCAGCACAAGCTGGTCAGATGAAAGGGAAGTGCACCGGGGTTTATTTTGATCCGCCAACCACTGGATCTTTGACCTTGGCCCTTAATAACTTTATGGCTTTGGAGAAAAAAGGCTATTTTGACCCGGCCTTTATCCGCAACCATGCGCGGAAATTCAGTAAAGAGCGCTTCAAGCGCGAGATTTTAAGGTTTGTCCAGAGTAAAACAAAAGCCTGATTTAGCTTCGTGTCAAGTAGTTGACCCAGTAGAAGTTCTTTC
Organism: uncultured Gammaproteobacteria bacterium; assembly: GCA_964562855.1. Lineage (GTDB taxonomy): Bacteria > Patescibacteriota > Microgenomatia > Curtissbacterales > GWA2-41-24 > 2-12-FULL-41-17. Next base: position 13,555 of record CAZLVB010000013.1, read on the forward strand.
AATCTCTTCTAGATTAAGTAAAACTTTTGAAAGTAACTCTACTGGGTTGACATTAAATTTTGGCAGGTGTTAGCTTAAATTAGATGGCCTCACCGGATCGAGTTGGAGGTGCGTTTGAAAGATTTTGTCCTGATTTTTCCGCTTTCTCCATCGCGGTTCCTGGTTACATACCTTTTCCCAGACCACCTGAGGTACTGCCAGAACCAGCGATTGAGTCAGGTGACTCTACAAGGATCGAAAAAGATTTTTCTGATAAGGAAAAGCATTGATGCCTCCCGAGCATAAGACCGGATATTATCTTCAAACGCCTGCGTCTGAGCAACAGGCGGTAAGGGAAGCAGAGATTCTTTCCAATTTCAGGCCAAATGAGGACTTTTCTATCACGATGGACAGATTGATGAACGGACCTATCGAGGTTCGTATGGCGGTTTTGAAGTGGAGAGATCCTTATGAGCCACCCGAAAGACATGAGTGGGAAAATCCTTATTCTCGGCTCGAGGAGCTTTTAGCTGAATATCCCCAGGAACATACAATTTCGAGAAGCCCCCTTGACGATAACTAGTTTAATCTAGTTTCTGCTACAATCTTCAAAAGATATGCCTGAGTTACCAGAAGTAACGGTCATAGTCACCTCTCTAAACAGGAAGCTTAAGGGTCTGATTCTTGACTCCATTGAGTATGACTGGCCCAAGAAATTTTTCTGGGGGAAGTATTCGATTGACGATTTGGCGGGAGCAAAGATTGTTGGTATTAGAAGGTTAGGGAAAGTGATTTTAATAGAAGTTGCAAAGAGTGACCCTTCGGCTTCGCTCAGGGCGAGCAGAGTTAAAGAGTCGAAGTTGGTGATCGCCATTCATCTAAAGCTTACCGGGCAGCTGATTTATCAAGATACCAAAACTCGAATTGCCGGAGGGCACCCAATCCCGCCTTTAAACCAGCCAGTTCCCAATAAAACCACCAGAGTCACTTTCAGTTTTACCAACGGTGGGAAACTCTATTTTAATGATATGCGTAAATTCGGCTGGGTGAAAATAGTGGAAAGTAAGGAGTCGAAAGTCAAAGAAGCAATTGGGGCAGAACTTGGGCCGGACCCGCTAGTTATGACTTTCGATGAATTTGCGGCAAGGTTAAAGAAAAAATCACAAGGGAGAATTAAAAAAGTATTGATGGACCAAACTGTCATTTCCGGTGTTGGCAACATCTACTCCGACGAAGCACTCTGGCGGGCAAAAATCCACCCAAAACGTTCAGTTGCCAGTCTTTCTCAGAAAGAATTGAAGGCCCTTTTTGAAGGAGTTGGTGATTCCATGAAGTTGGCCATTGAAAAGGGCGGTTCCAGTGCCAATTCGTTTGTGGATAGCGGTGGAGAGAAAGGGTTGTTTTTGACGTTTGCTCGCGCTTATCACATGACCGGCAAGCCCTGTGCTCGTTGCAAAACTCTGATAGTTCGCGAGAAAATGGACGGGAGATCCGCACATTTCTGTCCCAACTGTCAAAGAATTACAAAATGACGTTTGTTCCTCACAGTTATATCGAGGTTCTAAAGCGAAGAAATTTCTTTATACTTATTTTGACTTTACTTTTAGGCCAAACGGCTTCCGGTTTTCTTTTGATTTCCCTAATTTCTTCGGTATTTACCAAAACAGGCAGTAATTTCGCGGTTTCGGGCATAATTCTTTCTTTGTCGGCATCGAGTTTCTTGATGATGGCCTTTGCCGGTTTGGTTGCCGATATTTTTGACCGCAGGAAGTTGATAATTTTCGCCAATGCATTTATCACACTGGTTGTTTTTTTGATACTTTTTTCTCTCGATAGGGTGTTTGCTTCGATTTCGCTTTCCTTCTTGTATTTTGCCGGCAATACCTTTTTTCTGCCGGCAATTTCGGCCGCAACCGCGCAGGTTGTGAGAAAGGAGCAGTTAACAGTTGCCAATTCTGTTTTTATTTTGAGCCTTGCCGGGGGGCAGATTATCGGCCTTTTTATTGCCGCATTTATACTTTTTTTCTTCGGAGTATTAACAGCTTTGGTGATTTGTGAAATTCTTTTGGTGATAAGTGTATTTTTGCCGATGCTTCTTCCTAAGCTTGAGGCGAGGAAAAGTGGGCTTGTGACTTTATTTTTTGCACTCAAAGATATCGGTCGTGCCTTTATCTATATTTTCAGCTCCAAAATAATCTGGTTTTTCTTTTTAACGTTCGCGCTGATGCAGGGAATAGTGGCATTTGGGGCAACTTTAGGCCCCGGGTTCTTTAACGATGTCTTAAATATACCAATCAACAAAAGTCCGATTGTCTTTTTCCCTGCTTTGTCTTTTGGAATTGTTTTAGGGGCACTTTATGTGCATAATCCTAAAGTCAAAGAAAGTTTTTTAGTTTCTGTTGGCCTAGGTATAGTCGGTTTGTTTTCGGTGGTTTTGGGTTTAATTATTAAATTTGCGCTTTTTAGTGATTTGCTTTTATTTTTGCCGGTTATCATTTACATGGCGAGTGTTGGTTTCGGGGTGATTGTGGCAATGATTGCTGCCAGGACATTTTTGCAAAAAAGCGTTTCTCACAAATATCAGGGTACTGTTTTTGGTGCCAACATGATTTTTGCGTCACTTTTTGCGTCTGTCGCCTCGCCCCTTGCGGCTACCCTTGAGGTACTTTTTGGCTACGTTTTTGTTTTAATTTCGGGGGGACTTGTTTTTATGGTTATTTCGGCGGTAATTGACCGAATCAGTAAAAGATGGCAATTTTAAATCTGGCACTTGCCAATTTTCGCAATTTTTCCTCAAAGCATGTCCAATTTGATCACAAGCTAACGGTAATAATCGGACCAAACGGTTCCGGCAAAAGCAATATTTTAGAAGCCATAGCCCTTCTTTCCGGTATTAGATCCAGCAGAGTTGAGACAGATTTGGATTTAATTAAATTCACAAAAAGTGAGGCTAAAATAGAGTCAAAAGTTGCAAGTTCCGCCTTTGCCGGGGCTTCCACCTTCACTAAAGCTTCGGTGGACAAGTCGGGGGACAGGCAAAGTGAAGAGAAAGTATTGACGATTAATTTTGTGGTTGTTGATGAATTGCATGTTAAAAAAGCCTACTTTGTGGATTCCATTAAAAAAAGACTTGCCGATTTTGTAGATTATTCTTCGATAGTGATTTTTCATCCTCAGGATTTGGAATTGGTAACAGGCCCACCTGCACTTCGCCGCCATCATTTGGATTTACAGCTTTCTGCAGTTGACCGTGATTATCATAGAGCAATTACTTTTTATAATAAGATTGTTGTTCGCCGAAATAAAGTCCTTGGACGAGTAGCAGAAGGTTCTGCAAAGCAGAATGAGTTGGATTTTTGGGACGAGCGGCTTTTGGAACATGGAAAATACATTACGGCAAAAAGGGAGGAATTTTTCCAATATCTGAATTTTGTTGAAAAAAGTATTCCGACTGCAGTAAAGGGCAATTTAACTTGGGAGCTGGTGCAAAGTACCGTTTCAAGAGATAAGCTTATCAAAAACAGAGAAAGGGATATTACTGCCGGGGTTACTCTTTCCGGTCCGCATCGTGATGATTTTAGGTTTATTTTCAATGGGCGCGATCTTTCCTATTTTGGATCTCGGGGGGAAATGCGCATGGCGGTTTTGGCACTGAAGTTAACGGAACTTGAATACTGGCAGGTTAAAAATCTTTCAAGGCCGATTTTAGCCCTTGATGATATTTTTTCGGAACTTGACTGGGAGCACAGAGATGCGGTGCTTTCGATAGTAGACAAACAGCAAACGATAATTACGGCAGCGGAGAAAGAATCCGTCCCTAAAAATCTTTTTAAAAAAGCAAAAGTTATTAATCTCTGATTTGGTTATTTGCGGTAATTATGCGATAATTAGACGCAGTGTTTTCTCCGAAATTTACGATAACTAACTCAATATTAAAGCTAATCGGCAAAATTGAGGCCTCAAAGGAGGTCATCGAAAATGCGCCGCTAGTCCCGGCGTATGAGGCAAAATTCAGGCAGGAGGCGATAATCCGTACAGTTCATCATGGTACCCACATTGAGGGGAATGCACTGGACACAGGGGAAGTTGCAGCTGTTTTGGAAGGTGAAACTGTTGATGCGAGGGACCGTGATATTCAGGAGGTTTTGAATTACCGCAAAGTGTTGTCTTATATCGACAAGCGCAAAAAAGACGTATCAGAAAAGGATTTGCTCGCAATTCATAGGCTAACCGTTGATAAACTTTTAAGAGGCGATGCTTCTGGTAAGTATAGAAAAACTCAGGTTGTCGTTAAGAATTCGAAAACAGGGGAAGTCAGTTTTGTGCCACCTAGCCCTTCTCAAGTCCGGGACTTGATCGTGGATTTTTTTAAGTGGCTTGGTTCTGGCGATTCCGAATCGGTTCATCCGGTTTTGGTGGCGGGAGTCGTCCACTACGTTCTGGCTTATATCCATCCTTTTGTCGATGGCAATGGTAGGACCGCGAGGGCTTTGGCAACAATGGTTTTGTTTGCACGCGGATACGATGTCAAAAAGTTTTTCTCCATCGAGGAGTATTTTGACAGAAACGCTCTTCGATATTACAAAACACTGCAAACTGTTTCGAACCAGAAAGTTGAGAGTTTATCTGAGCGAGATTTAACCCCTTGGTTGGAGTATTTTTGTGAAGGACTCGCTGAAGAACTTGTTCGCGTTAAAGAAAGAGTCCAAAAGTTATCGCTTGATATAAAACTGAAAGGTAAAACAGGACAAATTTTACTTAGCGAGAGACAGATGAAATTGGTCGAATATATCGAAACTTACGGATCAATTTCCAACAACCAATGGCGGTCTTTGTTGCGTGACTACTCTGACGATACAATTTTGCGGGATTTGAAGGATTTGACGAGAAAGGGCTTGGTTAAGAAGAAAGGCAGCACGAAAGGAGCGATATATACACTAAAGTGACAAAGGAACCAAAGGAGCCAGAAGAGCCAAAGGTGATTAAAGATAAGCTTGAGAAAGGCTATCATAAGCTGCTTGTTTGGAGGAAGGCAAAAGATTTTGTCGTCATGGTTTACAAATACACTCAGAGCTATCCTAAAGCGGAAGAATTTGGATTAAAGGGACAAACACGAAGAGCAGCAGTGTCTGTTGTGCTTACACTTGTTGAGGGTTACAGGAGACGTTCAGTCAAAGAATTCTTAAGATTTTTAGATATTTCCGAGTCTTCTCTGGCAGAAGTGGAAGCATCATTAGAATTGGCTTTTTACACAGGTTTCTTGAAAGAAAAGGAGTACATCGAATTGGAAGAAAAAAGGGCAGAACCCGGTTATTTACTAGATGCTTTTGAAAATTCCTTAAGAAGGAGGCTCCAAAAATAACCTTTGGACCATTTGGTTCTTTTGGCTCATTTGTAACTTCTAAGGTATGAAATTTTCTAATTTAGTAAAGTACTTGGAAAAAAGTAATGATATTAGAAAAGAACTAATAAAGTATCAATAGTCTAGTGTATTAGACTAAGAAAATTATGAAGTTTAGTAAGTTGGCAAGTTATTTTGAAAGGCTGGAGGCAACTCCGAAGAGGCTGGAGATGATAGATATATTGTCGAAGCTTTTTAGGGAATCAAACGCGGATGAAATCGGGAAAATTTGTTATTTAATTCAAGGAAGAGTCGCGCCGTTTTTTGAACCGATTGAACTTGGAATGGCAGAGTCGATGGTGGCTCAGGCTATAGGTAGAGCGTTTGGTAAAAGTAAGGATGAAGTTCTTAAATCGTATCGAAAAAAGGGCAACATGGGGCTTGCTGGACAGGCACTGGCTGCCAAGCATCGTCATACTGGAAACCCAACTGTCAGCGAAGTTTTTGAAGGTCTTATAAAAATTGCTAAGTTCAGCGGTGTTGGAACGGTTGAGCAAAAGGTTTCGAATTTGGCCGAAATCCTAAAAAAACTAGACCCCGTTTCCGTAAAACATGTTGTAAACATCCCACTTGGTACTCTTCGCCTTGGCATTGGTGACCCGACAGTTTTGGATGCGCTTTCTATTGCAAAAACCGGTGATAAAGGTTTGAGAAAAGAACTTGAGGCTGCATATAACAAGACCAGCGATCTGGGTTACATTGCCGAGAAATTCTTTAGAGAAGGAGAAAAGGGAATTAAAAATGTGCATTTGGTGGTGGGTAAACCCGTCCGTCCTGCTCTGGCAGAACGAATGCCCAATGCTGAAGAAGCAATAAAAAGACTTGGTGACAACTTTTTTGCGGAGCCGAAATTCGACGGATTTCGCGTCGCGGTTCATAAAAATGGGGACAAGGTCGAGCTTTTTAGCCGTAACCTGGAAGACATGACTCATGCCTTTCCGGATCTCGTAGAGGGTGTTAAAAAAGAAGTTAAGGCAAAAACTGCCATTTTGGAGGGGGAAGCTATTGCATATAACCCTGTGACCCAAGAATTTTTACCTTTCCAGGAAACAACAAAGCGCAGACGAAAGTATAAGGTGGAAGAAATGGCTAAAGAACTGCCGCTTGTGATGTTTGCTTTTGACCTTCTTTATCTAAACGGTGAAGACATTACGCTAAAACCTTATACACAAAGAAGAAGGCTTCTGGAAAAGATTCTGCATAAGGAAAATATGGTTATTAGGCAGGCGGAAGTAAGAACTATGCACACCGCTGACCAAATCCAGGAGTTTTTTAACGAAGCAATTACTGAAGGACTGGAAGGTTTGATGCTGAAAAAACCTGATTCTCCTTATGTTGCAGGAGGGCGAGGATTCCATTGGATTAAGTTTAAACGGGCGTCTGCAGGAGAGCTTACGGATACTGTCGATGTTGTGCTTCTTGGAATTTATGGGGGGCGGGGAAAGAGAACGGAGTTTGGGGTTGGCGGGCTTTTGGTTGGGGTATATAACGAAAAAACAGATAAGTTTGAAACTATTTCCAGGCTTGGAACGGGTCTTACGGACGAGGAGTTCCGTCATGTTAACGAGATTGGGAAAAAACTAAAAGTTTCACACAAACCCGCAAGAGTGGAATCTAAAATCGAGCCGAGTTATTGGGTAGAACCTAAAGTTGTTTTGGAGGTTTATGCCGACGAGATCACCAAATCACCGATTCATACGGCGGGAGAAGAAGAAGGGGTCGGCT
>CAZLVB010000014.1:0-19432 GCA_964562855.1 uncultured Gammaproteobacteria bacterium
ACTGTTTCGTAAACAGTAGGTCGTGAGTTCGATTCTCACCGCCGGCTCAAGGCATGTCGGGCAGGTAAAGCGAAGGTCCCGAGTTCGACTCTCGGAGGTGGCTCAAGCCGCGAAGAATTATGGTTAAAAGGTCCAGAATACAGCGTCTGGCAAGACGCGACGAAAGAGTAATAATCAAAAGGATAGTCTTTCTCTCTGTTGTCAGTTTAATTCTGGCTGTTTTTTTATTCACATTCGGGATTCCACTTTTGGGAAAACTGTCAGACATTGCTAACAGTATTTTTAGAAAAAATCAGACACAAACGTCTGTCCGGGAAGCGCTGCGGCCCCCAGGACTGAACACTTTACCTGTGGCTACAAACAGCGCAAGGCTGGCAGTTTCTGGGTTTGCCGACGACGAGACGAAGGTAGATATTTACCTAAATGACAATAAAGTGGGTACTGCTAGTGTTTCTGCCGGCAAATTCACATTTAGCGATCTTTCCCTTAGAGAAGGCGATAATGTCATTTGGGCCAAAGCAATAAACGATTCGGGAGGCGAAAGCGAAAGTTCCGATACGCAAAAGGTAATTCTGGACACTAAAGAGCCCAGTTTGGAAGTAGAAACCCCGACCGATGGCCAATCATTTTCGCAAAATAACAGGATTAGGGTTAGCGGCAAAACCGACAAAGACGCGCAAGTTTTTGCAAACGGTTTTTTGGCAAGTATTGATAGTGAAAACAATTTTGAAGTTTTTGTACCTTTGGTAGAAGGCGAAAATAAACTGGAAATTAAGGCTATTGATGAAGCAGGCAACAGCAAGACACAAACTTTAAAAGTTAACTTCAGGGAGTAATTTTTAATTTCTAATTTTTTAGGTCAATTAGAATAATTAGGTAATTAGGTCAATTGATGTTCAGGCCACCCAATAGCCGTTGACAAAAAGTACGGCAAGAATAGCCTGGGATATAAGAAAAAGAAACCACACTAAAAAGCGTAAGGTGGAATTTTTTGACAGAGCAAGGCCAATGACAACAAAACTCCCAATTGAGGCCAAAACGTATCTTGGCATACTACTTAACGTGCCGGCCGATGCCGAAATTAAAATCACAAGCATAGAAAAAATCCACCAAGAAGAAGGTATTTTTCTTGCACCCCAAATCAAAAGAATTAAAAAGAGAAGAGTACTTGCCAAATCTAAAAAATCGTTTAAAGGCCGGCCCCTCACGGTAAACATATCCCAAAGATAAGGTAATATTGTCGAGATGGGGTCTTGAATCACTCTTTGCCAAGATACTTGTACGGACAAAAACTTGACGAAATCATTCGTCGTAAAGTAAAGGTATAAACCGTAAATTGCGAATCCGAATAGTGAAGGGAGAACGTGTAACAGTTTTGTATCTATTTTTTTATAATTAAAATTTCGATTTGCCAAATAAGAGTAAAAAATGGCAATTGCCAAGAATACACCCCAAAATCTAGTTAAAGAGGCAAAAGATGCAAAGATACTGGCAGTAAGATAATTTTTTTTAAGCAGGAAATAGAAAGTTGAAGCAGAGAGCAAAAGAAATAAGGATTCCGGATAAAAAGCGACTGTAAAAAATGTAGTGGGAAAAAATAAAAATGAAACAATCACAATATAGGCTAACTTTTTTGAATATTTCTCTTTTAACAATTTAAAAAAGATCCACAAAAAAATCACAAAAAAAATGTTAGACAACAGCAGGCCGGCAAAAATTAGATTCAGCGAAAAGACATCACTTATGATTTTTGCCAAATAAGGGTAAAGTGGGAAGAAGGCATAGTCTGATTCCATTACATATCCGTTTTTGGCAATTGCGAAATAGTGCCCCCCGTCCCACTGTGCCCATGAAGCCCAAAAATCAAATGGTCTTGCCGCGCTAGCTGCACCAATTCCTGAATTTTGAATTTTAGGAAACGTGATTGCACCCAAATAGGTGACGATAAAAAGCCCAAATCTCCAAAAAAGAAAAATCTTAAGAATCATTTCTCAGTGTCAGGCCCACCATCATCCAAATTATAAGCATGATTTGAGGGAAAAACAGTGAATTGACAAACTGGCTGTGAACGAGAAGGCCTAAAAATGAAGCGAGCGAGGCCAAGTGCAAATAACTAGACTTGGCAGATTTTGCAAATAGTTTAATAATTGCAAAGACAATAGACAGAAAGAATATCGAGCCAAAAACCCCGGTCGTTGCGGCTACCAACAAAATGCTTGAATCTGTGCCGGCGCCTGAATGTCCACCAAGAGGTTGGTCAGCAGTAAAAAATCCGTATTTTGCTTGAGCGAACCTGTAGGTGTTGAATCCAACACCGAAAAGATAATTGTCCTTAAAAATAGTTATCGCTTGTGACCAGCTTTGCAATCGCGCCCGCGCAGTTTCGTCCAGAGTGAATGCGCCAACCACCCTTTCTTTTACGGGGGAAATTCCCCAAAAAACTAATGTCAAAAACAAAAGCGAGGAAACTAGTGTCTTCGGTGACTTTAATAAACCAATTGTAAAAAGTGTGACAATTAAGGCAAGATACGAGCTTCTGGAGAAAGTTAAGATTATTGCCCCTAAATAAATGGCGAAAATTGCAAAATAGCTTTTTTTGTTTGTTGCCAAGAACAGAGAAAGAGAAATTGCTATTAAAACTGCCAGCAACCCCCCGGAAAAATTTGGGTCAAGAAAGGAAGTGGCAATTCGCCTAATGTGTGGATCCCATCCAAAAGAAACCAGGAAGGAAAGGTCGGGAAAAAGCAAAAGCTGCCCAAATCCGATTAGTGAAAAGACAAGACCAACGCCAAGAGTAAGATTTATCCAGTTTTTGATTTCGTCTTTCCTGACAATGTTATAAAAAATAATCGCCAGATAAAAATAAAGAATAAATCTCACAAGAAACATTGACGAAACTAGCAATTGCGAAAGAGAATATGCGGGCGAGGCTAAAGTCAAAGACGCAAAAGCTGCTAAAGAAAAAAGTGAGACGGTTGAGAAAATTTCTTTCGGTAATTTAATTGATCTTTTTAAGGTTAGGCTGTGAATTGTGAAGACTAAACCCAGCATCAAAACCAAAAGGTCGGTTGGGGTTATTGCGGAGCTTTCTGAAACTTGAATTCGAACTACTTGGCCAAACAAAAGTGAAATTAACAAGGCAACTAGAAGAAATTTAATAAAGTTCATTGAGGTTATGCACACGCACTTGGGATTGAACCAAGGACCTTCCCGCACCTTTTAGTGTGGAGTCGACAGGGATTGAACCTGTGACCTTTCGGATGTGAACCGAACGCTCTACCACTGAGCTACGACTCCAAAAGGTGCGGGACTGCTCTGCCACATAAGTTATGCGTGCAGTAGTTGAAATTTTATCACAAGATCATATTTTTCTTCTTATTCTGGTGTTCTATTTTTGTTAGAATTACTAAAAGTCCGTCTCTGGAGAAAAAGTGAATTTAAAAGAAAGCTTATTAACTGTTTTTAAGGAAATTGTCCAGACAGCTTTAATTTCTCTGGGAATTTTTTTCTTCGTCTATATTCTTTTGGTCCAACCTCATCGAGTAAAAGGAGATTCGATGCTGCCAAATTTTGTTGACGGAGAGCTCCTGTTAACGGAGAAGGTTTCTTATCATCTCTATAAACCTAAACGCGGGGATGTCATTGTTTTTAGGGCACCGGCTCCCCAAAAGGTCGACTACATTAAAAGAATCATTGGCATACCGCATGATAATGTAAAGATCGAAAACGGCACCATTTTTATCAACGATATTAAAATTGATGAACCCTATGAAACTCAGTCCACGGAAGGTAGCATTAATGTCCTTTTAGGCGATAACCAGTATTTTGTGCTGGGAGACAATCGTCAAGCGTCCAGTGACTCGCGATCATTTGGGGCAATTGAGCGAAAGAATATCAAGGGACGGGCTTGGCTAGTTTACTGGCCGGTGATTACTAATTTGAGGTATCAAGGTGCCAGATTTATTTCAGGAGTTAACTACGGCATCCCTGACACGCTTCAGGATTGAAAGAGTCGCTTCGATATTACCTTTTGCCACGATATGCATTTTGCCCTCTATCCTCGATTGGCTGATTTTAACTTTCACTTTGGCTCCGTCTGATGTCAACCTATCGGTAAGCTCGTCCTGATATTTTTCTAATTCATCGCTTTGAATACGTTGTGCCGGTTTTTGCTGTTTAGGCGCAATATTTTCTCTGGCCTTCATTTTTCTAGCAAGTTCTTCGGCACCTCGGACGGAAAGATTTTTTTCCAGAATTTCTTTGTAAGCTTCAACTATTAAGTGCGGATCTTCGAGTGAAGCCAAAGCTCTGACGTGGCCTTCGGTGGTAGCGCCGGAAGCAAGCGCGTCTTTCAGGGCATCTGGTACAGACAGCAGACGAAGTGTGTTGGAAACATACGGCGCACTTTTGCCAATTTTTACGGCAATTTCGGAGGTTGAAAGGCCAAACTCGTCAATTAATCTTTTAAACGCCTGGGCCCGCTCCAGCGGATTAAGGTCGACTCTCTGGACGTTTTCGATTATTGCCATCTCCAGCATGCCTTGGGGAGTTGTTTCTTTGATGATTACCGGGACTTTAGAAAGGCCGGCAATTTTTGAAGCTCTCCATCGTCTTTCCCCGGCGATGATTTGGTACCCGGCCGGAGTTTTGGCAACAACCAATGGCTCTAAAACTCCATGCTCTCTAATGGAATCTACGAGCTCTACTAATGAATCCGGGGTAATTAGGCCACGAGGCTGAAGCGGGTTTGCCTGAAGCACATCTATATCTATTTCAAAAATCTGATTTTCTTCCACCTTAATTAAAGAACATCTACCAACTGTCGGCCGTAGCGTTTTCTAAATTTAACAGTCCCTTCAATTGTTGCAAAAATAGTGTGATCGCGGCCGATTTTTGTACCAAGTCCTGCGTAAAATTTTGTGCCGCGCTGCCTGACAATAATATTGCCATTTTTCGCCTTTTGCCCGCCATAGATTTTAACTCCAAGTCTTTTGCCAGCGCTGTCGCGGTTTTTTGAGGTTGCGCCTCCGCCTTTTTTGTGTGCCACCTTTATATTGCCTTCAGCTGCGATTCTATATTTGTTTTCACAGAATGTCAATGCCTACTGCGATATAGTTTGATACATTTAGGGGAGGTTTATAGTTGGATCTTTTCGATGAGAATTTTTGATTTCTGTTGGCGATGTCCTCTTACTCTTAAATATTTTGATTTTGACTTGAATTTAACCACTCTGACTTTTTTGTCCTTAAAGTTTTCCAGAATTTTGCCCTTTACTTTCACCTGAGAAACCAGTGGTTTACCGAGAGTTAGTTTGCTGCCGGTAGCCACCAGTAAAATCTGCTCAAATGTAACCTGGGAATCTTTGGCGGATGTGACTTTCTCAACAACTATTTTGTCGCCTTCTTTTACCTTGTATTGTTTGCCGCCAGATTTAATAACTGCCCATGTGTCCATTGGTTGAGATTTTACCAATAATTTGCGCACGCTATCAATAGCGAAGTCTTTTTTGCGAAAAGATAATTCCAAAAAGAAAAAGTGTCGAAATTAGTGATGACCCGCCGTAAGAGAACAAAGGAAGAGTTATGCCCGTGACCGGAAGAATCCCTAGATTCATACCGATATTTACAAAAAATTGAAAAAATAAATACGAAATTGCGCCGGCGAATATCAGCTGACCGAACCGGTCGACATTTTGGCTAATTTGGATAAGTTTTGTGAAAAGCAACAAAAATAGAATGACCACCAGGCTTGCACCCAAAAAACCCAGTTGTTCGGCGGTAGAGGCAAATATGAAATCACTTTCTGTTTCGGGCAAAAATTCCAGCTGCGACTGAGTACCCCGACCAAGACCTCTTCCCAAAAATTGGCCGGAGCCGACTGCTATTTTTGATTGAATCAGGCTGTATCCTGTCCCCAGAGGATCGAGCTGCGGGTTTAAGAAACTTTCGATTCTCTCTTTCTGGTATGGAGCCAAAAATTCGAAAGTTGTAAATGCCAAAATCAAAGCTGTTATGCCTAAGAAAAAAATTGTCTTTAGCTTAAGGCCGGAAACATAAGCGATTCCCAAAAAGATGATTAAAATGGGCAAGCTGTTACCAAGATCGGGCTGAAAAAAAATCAGGACAAGCAGAGGAACAATTAAAAGAAACCCTAAAAATAAATTTTTAAGATCTTGTGCAGGCCTGTCTTTGAAGAATGTTGAAAGCATGAGTATACTTGATATTTTGGCGATTTCTGAGGGCTGAAAACGGAAAAACCCTAAATCTATCCACCTTACCGAGCCGCGAACGGGTTCTGCGACAAAGTACAAAGAAACCAAAAAAAGTAAAGTTATCAAGTAAAAAGGTATTGTTAATTTCTTCCAAAAACTAACATCCATGGGAGCGGTAGCGGCCATTATTGCTAAGCCCATTGTCCAAAATATCAGTTGATTTAGAGCTAAATTTTTGCTGAGTGAATAGATTATTAGAAGAGAAATTAAGCCCAGCGCCGCAATTATTAATAATAAGGAGTAATCGAGACCTTTACGCATTAATTACGGCTGATTTTGAACCCTTTTCCTTTTACGAGTTTTTTAGATAAAGTCGATTTTTTGATGTATTCTTCAAACTGCTTGGGCCAGTCGGGCAGGGTTACTGTTACCTCTTCATTAAGCCTGGTTCCGGCTTCTTTTCTGGCCTGCTGGATTTGACGAACAATTTCGCGAGTTTCACCTTCCGCTTTAAGTTGGGGGGTTATTTTTGTGTCCAACTTAAACGCTTTTTTCGCTTGGACTTCTTTAACATTAATCTCACCCATAATAATATTTTCCAACCCTCCCGAAAGTTTTTCTCCGGTATATTGCAGTTTTAAAAGCGGTTGGCGAACCTTGATTTTGGCTTCTTTTCTAAGGCTATGTGCTTTTTCGACAATTTCTCTTGCCCTGGCCATTTCTGCCTCTAGCTTTTTGTCAATAAGCCGCGGGTTGCTCGCGGGAAACTCATTAAGATGGACAGACTGGCGGCCAGTTAAATTTATATAGATTTCTTCTGCGATAAATGGCATAAAAGGGGCAATTAATAAAGACAGGTCACAAAGTACCGAGTAAAGTGTCGGCAGGGCCTCGCCCACCCTATCGCGACTTCTTCTGATGTACCATGCAGAAAGATCGTCAATGACGAACTTCTCGATGTCATCGCTTGCCGACTGGGCGTCGTAATTTTCAAGCGAAACTGTGACTTTTGCGATTGTCTGATTCAAGCGCGAAAGAATCCATCGGTCCAGAATATTTTCCATTTTCCCTTTTCCATTTTCCATTTTCTTGGGTTGCCAGCCTACAAGATTCGCATAGGTGACAAAGAATGAATAAACGTTCCAGAGAATCAGATAAAATCTTCTGCGCACCTCGTCTGCCCGGTGGTAACCAAACAACAAATTATTTACCGAGTTTTGGCTGGTGTACATCCAGCGCATGACATCGACGCCTATTTTGTCGGCAGCCTCGTTGAATTCGATGGCGTTTCCTTTTGATTTGTGCATTTCCTCGCCTTTTTCGTCTAAAAGCGTGGCGAAGCCCAGAACGGTTTTGAATGAATTGGTATTTTTAAGAACGGTGGACATTGCAATCAAAGAGTAGAACCAGTTTTTAAACTGACCGGGAAAAGATTCGGTAATAAAATCTGCCGGGAACCAGTCGGCCGGCATAGTTGAGAAAGAAACAATGCCGGCGTCAAGCCATGGATTGCCTACGTCACCAATACGAGATGTGATCTGACCGCACTTTGCACATTTAATCTCGACCTCGTCGACCCAAGGCCTGTGGGGAGAATGGCCGTTGAATTTATCCCAGCCCGCTGCGGCTCTTTTTTTTAACTCGTCACGACTTCCAATTACCTCAAAATTACCGCACTTTGCGCATTCCCAAATCGGCAAGGCCAATCCCCAATACCTCTTTTTGGAAATAAGCCAGTCGTGCATATTTTTTAGCCAGTCCAGCTCCCGATCCAGCCCAAATTTGGGAATCCAATTAATTTTTTTGGCAACATCCATCATTTCCTGCCTGAGGGTCCGACCCTTTTTATCGTCTGGAGCAACTTGATCCATAGCTATGTACCATTCATCAACTACCCGCCAGACCAATTCGGTTTTGCAGCGCCAGCAAGTCGGGTATCTGTGTTTATAGTTTTTAAGCTTAAAAAGAACTCCTTTCTCTTTTAATTTTTGGATTATTAAGTCGGGATTATCTTTGGCGTTTTTACCTGTCAGGTCACCGAAACCTTCAATATAAAACGCCGATTCGTCAATCGATTCCACAACCTGAAGATTTTCTTCTTTGGCAAGTTTAAAGTCCTCCTCGCCGGCGCCTGGAGCGATATGGACAAGCCCGGTTCCCTCCTGGGCATTAACTAAATCTTTGGCAGCTACAACGCGATGCTCTACACCTTTAAGTGCGGACAAATCGTCGAATAGCCCTTCGTATGTTAAACCCTCGAGGTCCGACCCTTTATAGTCCTTGATGCACTGCCACGCGTTTCGGTCTTTTTCAAAAATGTCGTCTCTTATGTCCCTTTCCGGTCCCTCGATAAGATCAGCTCTGACAAAAATTATTTTTTCGCCGGATTTTTTATGTTGCCAAAGTCCGTAAGTAAAGTCGGGGTTTACAGCGACTGCAACATTTGAAGGCAGAGTCCACGGTGTGGTGGTCCAGACTAATAGAAACAATTGACCTGTGGTTTTTGACAATTGACCAGTAATTTTGTATTTGACGTAGACTGCTTTGTGGGTGATTTCTTGATATTCTTCGGTTAAAATCTCGTGCTGACTGATAGCAGTACCGCAGCGAGGGCACCAAGGAACCGAATCTCTTCCTTTATATAAATAACCCTTCTGATGGCAAACTTTTAAAAAATTCCAGATAGCGTAGTTATTTTCATCTGAAGACGTGTGGTACGAATTATCCCAATCCATAAAATAGCCCAGACGCTTGCTCTGTTCTGTCTGAATCGCCGAATACTTTTTAACCCGTTCTTTGCAAAGATTAACGAATTTATCAATCCCAAGGTTTTCAATGTCCTTTTTATTCTTAAAGCCAAGTTCTTTTTCAACTTCGACCTCTACCCAAAGACCCTGTTCGTCGAAGCCGTTTTGGAATCGTTGACTGGCACCTTGCATGTTTTTGAATCGCTGCCATAAATCCTTATAAGTCCTGCCCCAGGCATGGTGGACACCCATTGGGTTATTGGCAGTAATCGGGCCGTCTAAAAAGGAAAACTTTTTCTTTGACTTTGCGTTTTTTTTGAGATATTTTTCGACGATCCCCTCTTTATACCAGTATCCGAGGAGCCTTTTCTCCATCGCCACAAAATCCTGCTTTGGGTCGACTGGCTTAAAAGGGATTTTTTTAGCCATAGTGAGAAACATTAAAGCAGAAGGGATACCTTAGTTCAAGAAAATTAACTAAGATTGCGAGGGTACTTTGATCGTTGCACCGGTAGGAATAACTATTACCTCAAACGGGCCTCCGACCTTTCTTACAGCGGCTTTTAGATCTGGGCCCCTTGGAGAAGCCCCTAAACTTTGGGTCTCCTGGGCAATCACCTTAGCCAAATCCGGATTCCACTCTAGAATTTGCGGATTATTACTTATGACGTCGCCAATATCATTGTAAAGCTGAGTTTGGGTGACATCGTCCATTTTAAAGGTGCCGCTTTCGTCTAAATACCCTTTCTGCGGATTAAGTCTGGCGATTATTGTCGAAATACTGTCGCCCGGCTGAATAGTGTAATCGACAAGATGGGTGGCTGAAACTTCCGGTTGAGGAGGGTGCGAAACAAGCTGCGGCGCAGGCTCTGGGTGAGGAGCTATTGGTGGAGGCGGCAACGGCGGATTATTGTCGGGATTGCCGTCGTCCGGTACAGCAGTCAGTTCTGTTGGCTGTAACTTGGGATCAAATTGTTCGGCAACAGGCTGATAAGCCTCTCCACCAGTTTGCGCTTGGCTGGCATCCATTGGATTTTCCCTGCCAACAACTGCTACCCCCGCCATAGCGATAATCGTAATTATGGGTCTGAGTGGTTTGGCCATGAGTGCCAAGATTCTCTTTCTCTGAGCCTTTCTTTCTTCTTCCGTCTTAGGCGGTTGTCTTTTTCTCTCTTGCTCTAACCCTTCTTCGACCTTTTTAACAATGCTCTCGGCTTCCGCCAGACTGATACCGTCATCTTCAAATTCGTCGGGCTTGACAGTTTCGGGTTTGGTGGGCAGGTCTGGTGGAATCTCTTTTGGAAAAACGACAGGAGGCTCCTGAATAAATGGCAATGGTGATATGGGGGTATGGTCTGGTCTTTTTGGTTGCGGCTCGGGTCTTTTGAAGCCGGCTAAAACAGAAACGGGTTCATTCTGAGGCGGATAGTTTTCAGGAGCCTTATCGACAGTTTCTTCGACGTATTCTTCGTTCTCCTGCCGATTTTTTAGGCCTTCAGCAGTCCTAAAGACTGGCTCGCGGGCAATAGGCCTTGTCGCCTGTGGGGCTTGTGGACGGGCTAATTCTGCAGTTGTGTCTACCACCATCTACTTCAATATTGCGCAAAGTAGGTGGGCGCTGTCAAGTGTAGGGTCCGACCCTAGTCCTCCTCTATAATCAACCCTCCTAAAATTTCTTCAGGGTCAATTCTATAATCCTCTACAAAACTTTCGTAAGAAAGATAATCTTTAAGGCTGTATCGTCGAGCGCTTTTGAAAAAGTCAAGAACTTCCTTGGGTTTTAACCATTCAGCATTTTTTGTACCCAAATAATAGCTGTAACTGGAATATGGATATGATTTAGGGTCCGACCCCATTCCAACTGGATTCAGATGAATATATCTGGATAGGTGTAAAAGGTATGTATCATTATCAATTAGGATTCCTTTATATTTCCCTTGAAATAAGGTGCCTACTCGATCGTACTTTTTATTGAAGTACATAACGTAATTTGTACATATTGCTCTCATTAATTTGGTGATGCCATTGATAGTATTTTGCCTGACAAGAAAGTGGAAATGGTTCGGCATCAAGCAGAAGGAGATTAAATCTATTTCCCGAGACAGAGAGTGTGCATCCTGTAAAGGGTCCGACCCTTTTCCCGGGTTCAGATATTTTTTCAGATAACCAAGAAAGACATTATAATCTTGATCTTCAACGAAAATGTCTCTCTTTTCTACTCCTCTATTGTAAAGGTGATAAAATCCATTTTCGATAAATTGTTTGACAGAATTCTTGGCTGGCATAGGGTCGGACCCTATTTTAACAAAAGTTTTTCTTCAAAGAAATCGGCGATTAGCACGTTTGCCTGCTCAAGATTCTCGCCTCGTATATCATGATTTGCACCTTTAATGATTACCAGTCGATTCTCGCTTGTTAAAGTCCTTATAAGCTTTTGGCTTTGGGAAAGAGGCACAACGCCATCTTGATTGCCATGAATTATTAAGGTTGGTGCTTTTATATTTTTCGCAAGACTATAGATATCGATATCTTTAGTAGCTTGGCGAAACTTCACTCCCCGATTTTGCGAAATTTGTACATGGTTCCAGTCAGAAACAGGAGCTTTGAGGGCAAGTGCAAGAGTCGGATTTTGGCAAGCATAAAGAAGGCTGACGTAACCGCCGAAACTCGAACCATAGAGAGCGAATTGATCTTGGCTCAAAGTTCTAACTAGTGATTTTAGATCGTCCAAACCGTCAAGGGGAGTAATTTCATTGATGTCGCCTTCTGATTTTCCGTGTCCGGTAAAGTCAAAGCGCAGAACAGAAAGGCCGCGCTCGACCAATTTTTGCGCCAAGGCTTTCGTAGAAATTGAATTGTCTTTCGATGAGTGAAACCCGTGACACATGACCACAGTCGGTGCATTTTTATCCTCGCCCTCAAGGATTGCCGAAAGATTTAAATTTCGGGAGTTTTTAATATTTAATTTTTGCTTAAACATTATTTAGGAGAAAATATTGCGGACATGAGATAATTTTAACAGACCCAAATGACTAAAGCGGTTTTTGCAAAAACAGTAAGCGAGGCCTTGGAGAATTTGCCTGACGAATTTAAAGAGAAAATGGAGAATGTCGAGATAGTCGTCGAGGACTGGCCAAGTAATGAAATTGCCAGAGGACGACTGCTGCTTGGACTATATCAGGGCATACCGAAAACGGCTTGGGGACGAGGACTTGCTTCTACAATTCCGGATAAAATTACAATTTTTAAGGGTCCCATTGAATTTATTGCCAGAGGAGATAAAAGCAGCGTTAAACAATTAATAGCTGATACCGTCCAGCATGAAATCGCCCATCATTTTGGGATTTCGGACGCGAGGCTTAACGAGATAAAAAGGTGATTAGACTGCGATGCTTTTGTCGGCTTCTGGATTGTTTTCAGAAATTTCTGGTTCACTAACACGTACCACTCTCAGACGACTTGGTCCACCCTTGGGTATGTATTTACCAAGTTGCCCGTCAATCGCTCGTTGGGCATCAACATCGAATTGACTGCCGCCGGCTTCTTTCATAGCCTCATGCCATAGACCTTGAGAAAATAATTTTTCTTGTGCCATAGGATCTCGCACCTTATCATATGAAAATCTTATTTTCAAGAGAGACAAAAAGTATCCATATATTATTTTTCTGCATCAGTGAGATTTATCTAGCGAGAGCTACTACTGCCTCTTTGGCACCGGGCAGAGCATCGACACCGTCATCACCGGAAAAGTGTTTCATATTGTGCTCGATAATTACTTTTGCGCCGAGTTTTTCTTTGAAAAGGCCGCCAGCCCTCTTCCGGATATCCTTCCCAACCATGAATTAAAAATGCCCGTTTTTTCATTCTATGTCTACGTTTGAAAATGCTCCTCGCATAAAAAGCAGCAGGCCAACTGCCAAAACTATAATCGCACCTAAGCCAATTGTGAACATCGCCGATGTTTTATGGGCAATAGTCCCTGCCAGCCCGTTTCCCAAAGGCATCATACCGACAAACATTGTAATGTAAACGGCCATGATTCTGCCTCTTAATTTGTCTGGCGAGACTAACTGAACTAGCGTATTTAATGTCGCTACTTCGACAAGAAGGGCAAATCCGATTACAAATAGCAGAACATGGGCAATCATAAAGTTTCGATTAATCACGAATAACATAAGTGCAAGGCTAGAGATTACTAATCCCGCAAGTATAAAAGATCCCTTGTTATTTTTTCGGGACATGGCAGAAGTAAAGATGGCACCCGTAAGGCTGCCTGCGCCGATTGCGGAAAGAAGAGAGCCGTAACCGCCGGCGCCCTTACCAAAGACGTTTTGAGCGATAACCGGCATGAGAGTTTGGTAGGGCCAAATAAAGATAGCCGAAGCTGCCGCCAGAATGATAAAGATGGATATTTGCGCGTGGGTGAACGAATACTTAATACCTGCCTTTAAGGACTCCAGGGGATGAACGTTGGCATCCGGTTTATAACCATAAACAGGTCGCATGGCATAAATAGCCCAAATTCCGGGAATATAACTTATGGCATTAAAAATAAACGTCCAACCCACTCCAAAGTACGCTATCAAGACACCAGCAAGCGCAGGGCCGATAAAACGGGCGCCGTTGAAGACTGCATTATTAATGGGAATGGCCGATGCCAAATCGCGTTTGCCAACCATTTCAACGATAAATGTGAGTCTTGCCGGAAGATCGATAGAACCGATCAAGCCGTTTGCCGCAGCCAGAGGAATGATAATTGCAAGACTGGCGCTGTTGGTGATAATCGAAGCCCCTAAAATCAAGGCAATTACAGCATCGGCTACTTGAGTCCAAATAAGCAATTTTTGACGGTTAACCTTGTCTATAAAAACGCCGGCAAAAGGGGTAATGAGTAAGAATGGCAAACCGCCCAATGCCGCCACAGTGCCAACCCAAAATGCCGAATGGGTCAACTGGAAAACAAACCAGCCCATGCCAACCTGCTGTAACCAAAAACCGATTAAGGAGATTGCCTGGCCGGCAAAATACAGCTGGAAATTACGATGAGCAAGCGCCGGAAAAATAGAAATGAATTTTTCGGGTAAGATTACAGGGGCGGCTCCGGCTGTGGCCGCCGTAATTTCTAAGGCCTCTTGAGCCAAAATTTCTTTTTTGGACATATCTTATAGTTTTACCAAAAAGAAAACCTCAGCCATAAACTCTGAGGTCTTCAGCAATAATTACAGTTAGAATTTATATCCGGCCTATTTAACCATGAAATAATCGTAGGCCAGGGCGGCGACTGCAACTACAACTCCAACAACTACTGCCTGCGCGCCTAATGTTGGGAAAAGACCGACTAATAAAACCCCTAATCCTACTCCAAAAACGGTATGAGTAACCTGGTGCGGTTTGGTGCATTCTTTTAAGTCTTTCAGATTCATCACCTCCCTTACACCACTTAACTGTAGACCTTTCAAAATGATGTTGTCAAGAAAATTCAAATCAACTCGCTCTCACCTGGACGAATTGGAAGTAATTGCCGTCGATATCTTCAAACGTGGCAATTAAACCGTAACCTTCTACGTGATAAACTTCGGCGACGACTTTGACACCTTCTTTCTTTAAACGTTCAAACTCGGTCTCGATGTTATCAACTTCCAAGTTAAACATCACACGAGGAGGTTCTTTGCTTTTGCCTTTAACGTCTGAATGGTCCAAAATGTACAGATTGCCGCCGGAAAGCTCAAATTCGTAACCCTTTTCTCCCTTGTCCCCAATTTCCATTTCCTCGCCGACCTTTAGCCCGACTTTCTTCTCGTAAAATTCAGCAAGAGCTGTAGCATTTTCGGAAGAAAGAATTACCGCTTCTAATCCTCTAATCATTGTTTTTGCTCACCTCCTTAGCACATCGCAGACTGATAGGATACGCAGATTTAAAAGTTAAGATTCTTGTATGCCAAGAGCACTCATAACATCACCTGCAGAATTGTAGTTACCTTCTGGAAGTTTCTCGCTAAATTCTTTTTTATCCTCTTCGGAAAAATCCGATAAACTGTCGCATTCGGCAACTAATTCGGCTTTTGTAGCCGGATAATTTTGATGGCTATTTAAGTGATCAATAACAGCTTGGACGTTTTGCACAAATACTCACCTCCTTCCGTTTGGGTAATATACTCTATGAAAAAGAAAAAATAAATACTTGAATACTAGGATTCTAGATTCTCTTCAAGATCAAGATACCTGTCCCAAATGGTTTCCAATCGCTCGTCTTTAACAACGTTATCAACAAGATTGTAAACTGAAGTTGGGTCTAGGTTAAGCAATGTCGAAATTCTTACAACATTATTCATCGACGGATCCCTTTCCCATAAAGCAAAAACAAGCATTGCCAATTTATCTTGAATTGATGTTCTTGCGAGCGAATCTATCTTGGAAACAATTGTTTGGATGCTAGACGGCCAATTCCTGGTTTCAAACGCATTCGCTATGCGGGTTGGCCAGTTCTCTTCTTGAGCAACATGCTTATCGTCAATCGGTCGAAACTCCTTTGGAAATTTAGCCAATAACAAATCCTGAATTTCTATTGGGGAAGCCCTGTAAACAAGCCATTTTGCTATTTCGCTCGGCGTTAAATTCTCTGACAAGCCTCCCATTTCCGGTAACTTAAGAAAAAGGCCTCGGTGATTTGAAATGGTACTTAAAATCCTGTAGTACTTTCCCAATACCGAATACCCATTACCATATTTTTTGCTAACATCTCTATTATCTTCAGTGTAGCTATAAAGGAAGTTCCCAAATGTGGTGTTTCCATTGTAATTCCTTAAATCTCTTCTTGCCTCTTCCCAAAACTGCGCTGTTGCGATTGCCTCTATCCAATATTCAGGCTGTCTTCTTTCTATATGAAAAACGAATTTTTTTGTCATAAGTCGTTGTGATCTCGAAATATGCCTTTGCAGCTGTGGTGTAACCGACAAATCAGGCTGAAAATCTCTTAAGTGATTTGTGCCATTTTCCGTGTGATTTCTGAGCTGGGAGTAAAGATTTGAATATTTTCCGAGAACTGTAGGGTCAAAATGTTGAGGATGATCATCGGAATAATGACTCAGAAACTGTCCCATCGTTATTCCTGTGGGCGCATCTTTAATATCCCTGTACAATCTTCTCCAAAACACATCGGAGTGAAGATCTTTCTGGTAGTCTTCCCATCGTCTGGGAACAAGAGATTCTAAAAGTCTTCTTTTTAAAAAGTTTTTGGCACTCCTTACTGCATTCTTAATTTCCTCCTGTTGGCTTTCAGGTTTAAAATCTTTTAAAAATTTGTAAGGATTTCTTATACCTAGCTGACGCAATACATATACGAGACGCGCATATTTCCCGGATCTATAATCATTAGGATTTTGCCAATCGGGATTATCCGGACTGTAAAATTGAAAGAAGTAACTTTCTGTAACAGTACCAGCGGGGATTTTCTTGAGATTTTGGGTTAATTCAACCCAAAATTCTAAAGTTTCGAGGGAAGCTCTGTAGTCTTCTTTTGAAAGCGCTTTTTGAATTAACAGAGTTTCAGGTAGTACGTACTGGTGTACAATAAACCTTTTTTCGGCTCTTGGCGCTTCATCTTCAGAAAACATGTAGAAAGAACCTCGTCCGGCTCTTTTTCTAACTAGAGTTCCCGATCTCACAAGCTGACTTAGGACTGGTTCTACCCTTATGCCAAACTGCTTTTGCAGTTGTGTAGGTCTTGACGGTCCGTTTTGCTTAATAAAATCAATTATTGCTTTCCCTGTTTGAGGTCTAGGTATTCGTCGGCCAAAATATCTTTGTATACTAATTGCTTTGGCGGAAATTGCCGGGTCTTCCTCTACTTCTTGCCGGACCGAATTAAGAGCGCTAATGCTGGTTGCATCTCCGGCAAAGGCATATAAAGTTGGCAATATAAAAGATTCAACAAATTTTTTGCCTTCATCTTCTATCTGAGCCTCGGATTGCTGAACCCCGCCATACCAGCGTGTTCTCTGCAAAAAACCTGCCTCTACCATTTCACTTAAAATTTTATGAACATCTATATGATCATTTCTCTCAATTGCTCTGGCAATAGTTTGGGGGTTGCCGGAATCATTGAGTCTGAAGTATTCAAGAACGTTACTTCTTAATCTATTGCCTACGGACGACTGTTTTACCAAACTTGGATCTCCAACTCTTTCATACATGGCCCACCCTCCAACTTCAGTGTCGGTATAGTCATAGTTAATTAATCCTAAATCGCGAAGCTTTCTCAGATTTGTACCAACATTTACGGGCGACATGCCTGTTTCCTTCAAAATCTTAGACACGTAGGATGGTCCTCTATATAAAAGTAGCAATAATGCCGTGCGGCTGAGGTAAGACCTCACCCTTGAGTCTTGTGGAGCGGTTGTGATACCGAGAATTGATGAAACGGGTTTTTCGAAACCTGCCGCTGACTTAATAACTAAAGCTGCCACACCTTTTGCTAATCCTTCACCTTCCCTTGTTGTGTTATAAAGGTATCTTCCAGAGTCGCAAAATCTTTCCACGAAGCCTACCTTGCAGAGGCCGGCATCGAAATACCTATAGTGAATTACCGTAGGTTTAGGTACCCATGTGTCTGATGGTAACGTTTGTCTTACATCACGATGCACCTCTTCGCAATTAACCGGAATTGTGGATAATCCGTGTATCAGCACAACCGATCTGGCGTCTGTGTTTCCTAAACCAAACATGGCCCTGTCGTAAAGAGTCAATACATCCGTCCTTTTTTGCAAATCTGGGGGTAAAGCTACCTCAAGAGGACGAAGAAAAGAAGGGTTCCAAACACCAGTAGTTGAATCGACGTCGGCTTCGGTTTGTGTGATTTCCCAAACGCGTTCTTGCATAATTTGAATAATTGGAATTATAACTTACTCGTATTGACTTAGACTAAGATCGCATATAGAATCACACAAAATGACAGAAGCTCCACTACTTGACGAAGCTATTAATGGAGCTAACAAGCGTCTTGCCTTTATAGAAGAAAAATACGCCTGTGGTCCACAAGCAGAAGGTGCAGAAGACACGAGATACTTTCAAAGTAGTCTTACATATGCTCTATGTTTTCCGATTGGTAAAGATGATGAATTTAAAAGAAATGAAGTCGCATCTTGTACTATTGCTCTTTATGAAGCCGATAACGGTAACTGGAAAGCCGTTCGCGGCGAATTAGTAAAAAGAGCGGGAGAGTTTAGTGAAGAAAGTCTCTCAAAAGCCTTTTTAAATCTCGCGCAGTCGCTACCGGAGTAAAACTTTGTATTTGGGACAGTATAAGTTATTTATCTTCTAACTACAGATTCTTGATAAGGCGTTAAGTTCAATCTTTCAACATCTTGCAGCATTCTTTCTTTTAATTCTTCAGTCATTTCCTGTTTTTCGTAAGGCCCTGCCATTCTGATGACTAGTTCGGGAAATCTCTCTCTTAAGTTTTCCAGCCTTGTGTGAGCGGTGTAAAGTGCTCTTAATGTTTTTACATTTCTATCTTCGGCATCCCCAATCCCTCTTTCGCTACCAAAATCTTTTTCGAAAAGTTCACGAAGCTGAACTCTTCTTCCTGTTCTCGTGCGTCCTTCCAGGAAAGAATAATAAAGATTCGTGCCTATTGTCCCTACAGCAGCAGTATAGACACCATCCTCCATAGTTCTTCCCGACTGTGCTTTTACTTCCGCAATCCCTTCTCTTTCAATATATCCAACAAAATCTTCATACGACTTCGCTACGATTGGAAACGGTTTTTTTAAAACCTCCGGAATAATTCTTTTTATGAAAGACGGTCTTCTTTCAGCCAGCATACAGATTAATAAACTTTACCTTATCTGCCTTAGAAATGTGGGCCGCGTTTGGCGAGCCTCACTTTTTTAACGTATTTGACGTAAAAAAGTGGGAATTCCTAAGTCATGTACCCTATTTAGGTTCAAAATCAATTAACTACTCCCAGAACAAATCAAGTCGTTCTTTAGTCCTCAAAAGGTAAAACTAGAATACTTAATGGCGGGGGAAATTGCAACTTGATAGTTGTTGAACTTGAAGTTAACCGTAAAAAAGCTTATAATAATCAAAGTATGCCCGAAGGAAAAGAAGTGCCAGATATAGAACGATCTAAACCTCAAGGTTCTGTTCATGAATTGACCTCAAAAGCCGTCTTGGACGCTGCAACTGAAAGTATGCGCTCAAAGGCAAAGATGGTAAGTCTTGCCGAGTATTTAAGGGATGTGGCGGGAAAACCACGAGGAAGAGAAACTAAAGGCAAGGAGGATTTAAATTCCCCCACCGAAGAATTTATCATAAAGGATGCCGAAGGCATCAGCGTTAGAAGCTTGCAAAAACTTCAAGCCCAGCTGGCAGAACTAGGAGTGCCATTTGAGCTTCTTGGAGTAGAATCAATCGGGAATCCAAACCAAACAGTTTCGGCTGTTGTTCAAGGTGTAGACGAGGCAAATCCAAA
>CAZLVB010000015.1:0-19075 GCA_964562855.1 uncultured Gammaproteobacteria bacterium
TCCGAAAAACATGATTTGCAGTCGCTTTACGGCAAAATAGCGGTAGGGTTTTTGCTTGTACAGGATTTTGTGGCAATTCTGGCTTTGATGTTTTTGTCCGGATTTGCTCCGGGGAGAGTCCCTGATATATCCGGAATCATCTTAATCTTTGTAAAGGGAGCGATTCTGTTTGGAGCTACCTATATAGCTTCCAAAACACTTCTGAAGTATCTTTTTAGGCTGACGTCGGCCTCTGTCGAATTGCTATTCGTTTCCGCGATTGCTTGGGCATTTCTGATGTCTGCCCTTGCTCAGCGCATCGGATTTTCTATAGCAATCGGTGCTTTTCTGGCGGGTCTTTCTATAGCTACATCGCCCTACCGGATTCAAATTTCTGCAAGAGTCAAACCCTTGCGTGATTTTTTCATCGTAATCTTTTTTATTCTTTTAGGTGCTTCAATGTCTGTCGGAGCCTCAGGTGTGAATGTGGCACATATTATTATCCTTTCAGTCTTTATTCTTATCGGTAACCCCTTGATCGTTCTGGCAATCATGCTTCCTTTAGGGTATAGAAACAGGACGGCTTTCTTTGCTTCCGTGACGGTAGCCCAGATTTCTGAATTTTCGCTGATTTTGATGGCAGTGGGACAGAGCCTTGGTCATTTAACAACAGAAATGGTTTCCCTGGTTGCAGGTGTAGGCATTGTAACGATTACTTTGTCTTCATATCTAATTCTTTATGGAGACAAAGTCTATCGGTTTATAGAACATCCTTTTTCAAAGTTATTTCCAGAGAAAGCTCACGATCCTTATGTTATTCATAAGGATTTATTAAAAGATCACGTAGTTTTGATAGGAGCGGAACAGATGGGTTGGGATATTTTGAATTTTCTTAAAGGAAAAATAAAGGACAAAGAACAGATAGTGGTTGTTGATTTCAATCCGGAGATAATCAACAGTTTGCAGGCTAACGGTTTTAATGCGGTTTTTGGTGATATTTCCGATCCGGAAGTCTTAGAAGAGTTGGAACTTGGAAGGGCAAGGTTGATGATAATAACAGATCCTGATATCGCAGATAGCGAACAGCTAATCAGATTCGCAAAAGAAAAGAACTATAAAGGACCGTATGTTGCTGCCAGTTACTGGCTGCATGATGCTGTTAAGCTTTACGAAATGGGTGCGGATTACGTGGTAGTACCGGAGACAGTCGGAGGCAGGCATATAAGCCGGTTTTTGGCGGAAAACTGGGAAGATTTAAGTAAGATCAAAAAAGCTAAGAGCAAGCATTTTGAAGAACTGCTCTCCCGCAAAATCTTCTAAATTGCCTTTGGTTGTTTTTCACTGATAGAATTAGTTTAGAGGTAAAATTGCCGGATATTTGCTGGAGGTGATTATTTAACAATGGGTTCTTACGGGGGTTTCTACAAAAGAAAAAAAAGAAAGAAAAAGAAAGAAGCTTTGGAAAAAGAAGCCGAAAGAAATATCAAAGTTTATATTCCTCCCAAAGTTGAAATAACCGGAAAAAAGGGAAGTAAGTAGGGGCCCTCCTACGCTAAAGCTTCGGAGGGTAAACGGCTAGGTAGAGGTAATTTATGACCGACTACCCGAATAAAAAGGCTGCCTGGAAAAAGCGTGACACTCAACAGGCAGGCCGTAAGCTTCTGGCGATTATTGTTTTCGTTCTTCTTTTCATGGCACTGGTGAACGGTTTTTTAAAGACTATCTCTTTTAAAAAATATCTTGGAGGGACAGGTTGGGATGGAAAATCCTCGTTTGTTTCTGTTCTTGGCACAGATCCGCCTGCTGTCTTAGTTTTCCAACAAGAGCCAAAAAGGATCGCTCTTTTTAAATTAGACTCCACAAAATATTATATTTCAGGCAACAACAAAGAACCTCTTGTACAACTTTCCAGATTCATTGATGAAGAGGATGCCGGCGAGTTAGTTAGAATTCTATCAGTGTCAACCGGTGTCCAAATCGAAAACTACATGTTGTTTGCCAACAGGAAACTAGACAGGCAAACTGTTGAGAATGATTTTAAAGATTTTGCGTCACCCGCAACACCACTTAAAATTTTAACCGGTAATTTTAAAGACAACATTATGAGTACAAATATTTCTCAAAAAGACTTTATTTCGCTTTGGTGGCAGGCAAAAGATGTAAGCATTAGTAAGCTTGAAGTAGTCGATTTGACAGCTGTTTCGGAAGAAGTAGTTTTGAGAAATAATCAAAAGGTGTTGGGGGTGGACGAGGAGTCACTGCACTTCAAAATAGCACCGTATTTGGAAAACACAAATATGGCCGATCTAAATGTCACCATCGAGAATACAGCAGGTAATAGTCAGGCAGTAAATCTTGCAAGTCAGTTTGTTCAAGGTGTTGGTTTTACGCCGACCATTGTTGATTCGGAAAATTCTGTTGAAAAAACCAGGATTATTGCAAGCGATAACAATTACCCCGTAAAGTATTTGGCAAAAATCTTCGACTGTGATATAGTTCTCGCGCCAAAACAGGCATCCGGTGAAATTAAAGTAATCTTAGGCAGCGATTTTGCGACCAGATACTTAAAATGATTTTTGTAATTTTGGGTATTGTCATTTTGGTAATTTCTTTTGTCGCGGCCCTTATATCTTTGATCCGTGAACCAAAGGGCGGGGTAGCCGAAGAGTCAGGTTCGGATAAGCCGCAAACGCTAGACAAACCTCAAGTTAATTCAGATACCTCAAAAAGAGTTGAACAGATAGAACAGATGACAAAAAGTGAGCCTGATGCAAGCGCATACAGATTTCCCTGGGAGGAGAAGTCGTCGCGGGATGTGCAAATTGAAAATTTGGAATCGACACAAATATCCGGGGAACCGAATCATATGAAGCTGGGTGGCGGATTTTCTGTTTCGGAACTTGCTAAAAAGAAGAGAGAAGGTTTTTAGTCAAGTTCATGATAAGAGCTTGCCTGAAAAGATGGCTGATTAATAAATTTAGGTGCTCTTTTTACTTCCCTTAAAAAAATAGTCAAAGTTTTAGTGGTGGCACTTTTTACATAAGCGTCGTAAACATTACCGGCTGTGATAAAACTGATTAATCTGTGTGCAAGATCGTCCGGCAACGCGCCCAGGTAGACGTTATCCGTGTTTGAAATTGCAACTGAATGGTTTTTGGGATTGATCAAAAGCGTGTCGCCACAATTTAATGTTGCCAAGATTTGAGGTGGCGCCAAATTCAAAAGGCTAATAACTTTGGTTTTACCGGGTTCCGATAAAAAGAGCTTGGTAATATCACTTTTGATTTTGGGGTGAATACCGTTACCATTGCTGCTACCGTTGGTTCTGGCGCCAGCAGATTTTGTTAATTTATCTAAATTTTTTAGGGCGATTATATTATAAGGGTCAACTCCTAAGACTTTTTTATAGGTTTTCTGGGCAAGGTTAGGCTTACCAAGGCAGCTTTGGGCTAGTGCAAGGCGATTGAGGGCCTCTGTGTCGTTTGGGGATGTTGTGAGTATCTTCTGGTTGATTTTGGCAGCTTTGTCCCAGTTTGCTTCCACTGCGGCTGAAATAGCAAGCTGCGCTAAAACTTCTGCCTCGCGACTCGGATTCAAAACCTTGGTATCCATTTAAAAATATACTTAGACACGTTAGAATACGGGCGACCTTGAGTCAATAGGTGAAAATTTTGAAACGATATTGAATAATTTGAGTACTCATGGTGTTCAAAAGAGATTTTTATAAAATAGCCGCTGACGACTCTCTTGCCTTTTAGAGCCTATAGGGGTATAGTTTGCAAATAAAATATGGTTGAAAGAATAGCGATATTTGGTGGAGTTGGGCGTTGGGGTAGCAGAATTGACCGTGCTGCAAGGCAGCAAGGTCATGAAACGGCTATAGTGGATCCCAGAGCAGAAGTGCAAATTGACCCAAAAGAAGCTGTTAATTGGGCAACAGTTATATCACTTGCAGTGTTTCCAAAAGTGGCCAATCAGATAATCGAAGAGCTGGAAGCGGAAATAACCGAAAAAAAGATTGTCTTTGACATTTGCGGAAGAAAAAATGAAATAATCCCTAACTTGAGAGGGTTAGATGCTAGAAGGGTAAGTACGGTATCATCGCATCCTTTAGCAAACGAAAAACAACCCTCTCGTGGTTTAAAAGTACTTATCATGCCTGTAGGTGAAGCATCTGGCAGGGCTACCGATTTTGTTGTTGGATTTTACACAGCGCAACGGATGATTCCAATATTCTATGATTTAGACAGGCACGACGAGGATATGGCGCCAGAGCAAGGTTTCGTCCACGGCTTGCAAAGAGCAGTAGGCCATGCAGTAATTGCGGAAGAACTTGACCTAGATGCTCTTTGGAACTTGGCGCCGGCAAACGCGGAATTATACTGGGCGGCAAACTTTAGAGGGTGGGATCAGCCATCTAAGATTTCTGCCCAGGCAACAGACTCCTTTTTGAGAACACAAAGGGGAATTCCAATGATGCGTAGCGTTCAAGAATATATTGACGAAATGGTTGCAATTGTGGAAAAAGATAATGATGAAGAAAGATCCCAGAAAGAGTTGACGGATCTGTTTGATAAGGAGTTCCCAGCACTTCAAGCGTTACCTATCGCAAAGGAAATGCAGGAGAGGACGACCATTATCCTGGAAAGGCTTGCCAATCTTCGCCTTCACTCAATTACCATTTTTTCCAAAGAGGATATTCCAGGAATCTTGCATCGATTTTCAGGTGTTTTCGCTAAGTTAAACATAAACATGACAGCTGTTGATTCCCACGAGGCCAAAGAAGGTGGCATGAAATTTATGGTTGGAGAAGAAGGTACTGAAGAAGAAATTAGAGAAGCAATTGTTGAGCTTGAAGAGGCTGGATTTTCTGTTTTGGACGTAAAGAGCAAAAACAATAATTCTTGAGGTTCTTTTGTTAGACTTCTAGGGGTTGAACCCCTTTAAGGGTCCGACCCCTAATCGAGAATCAGATGCTTGATTTTTTCTAATTCCTTACCATAAGTTATTTGATCATTGATAAATTGCTGGTAAGTCTTTAGGCTTTTGAAATGGCCTAAAATTGGATTACTACTGATTAAGTCACTGTTTGCTTTCATTATGTAATCTTTATGAGATGACCATGCGAAATTTTCGGGGTTATCTACTAAGTTAGCTACAACAGGGTTTAGGTGAATGTATCGGGCTATATGTAAAAGTAAATTGTCAGAAGGAATTCGGACAGCTTTATATCGCCCTTCAAAGAGAGGGCCGGTTCTGGTGTATTTCTTATTGAAGTATAAAGTATAGGCGTTAATTATTTGTCTCATTAGTTTAGAGATCGCGTCTTTGGTTGTTTGTTTTAACAAAAAGTGGAAGTGATTCGGCATGAGACAATAAGCGATTAGGGTAATTTGACTGTTTAAGTTTTTAGCCTGGAGACGCAGTGGCAAACGGGGATATTTTGCCTGAATTTTATCCGGATTTACCAGATAAACCCTTAAGTAGTACAGTAAGATCTCGCGGTCTTGTTTATCAAGAAAAATTTTTTCTTTTTGTAACCCTTTGTTAAATACATGGTAATACTCGTTCTCGGCAAATTCTCTAACCCGATATCTTGAAGGCATGGATAGAAAATATCACAACTGAAGTAGGGGTTCAACCCCTAAAGGGGTCGGACCCCTAATTGCAAATATGTTTTTGAAAATTTACAATTGGTGATATGTCAGGGCACAGTAAGTGGAGTACCATCAAACGCCAGAAGGGGGCGGCCGATATTAAGCGCGGGCAGGCTTTTACCAAAATGGGCAACGCGATAACAATTGCGGTGCGCGAAGGCGGCGGCGGAGATCCGGCTTCCAATTTTAAACTGCGCTTGGCGATGGATCAGGCAAGAGTCGCCAATATGCCCAAAGAAAATATTCAAAGGGCGATTGACAGGGGATTGGGAAAAGCAGGCAGCGGAGCACAGTTAGAAACAGTTTCCTATGAGGGTTACGCTCCCGGCAAAGTGGCTTTGATTGTGGAAGCCGCAACGGACAACAGAAGCAGGACGAGTACACAAATTAAGGGCTTAATTGAGCGAGGAGGCGGTACTTTTGCGTCACAGGGTGCGGTTTTGTGGATGTTTCAGGAGCAGGGTCTGGTAACGGTCAAAAAAGATAGTAAGAGTTTCGATGAGATTTTTGAAAAGGCCGTTGAGGCCGGTGCAGAAGATGTTGAAGAATCAGGGGAATTCGTGGAAGTTTATACCAAGTCGACTGAACTTGATAAGGTCAAAAACTCGCTTTTGGCGAGTGGGCTTGCGGTTGTAAATGCCGAACTTTTCAAAAAGCCGACTACAACTGTTGCTATAAGTGACTCGGAAACTTCAAGGAAAATTTTGAATCTTATGGAAAAGTTGGAGGAATTGGATGATGTGCAAAAAGTCTATGCCAACTTTGACATTCCGGATGAAATTTTAAAACAATCTGCCTAGCAGGAGGTGAAATTAATGAGTATAAGACTTGAAGGTGGGCGAATAGATGTTGATTCACTGTCGCCGGCTGCTAGGCTTGCTGGTAAAGAGGTTTGGGACGATCGTCTTGAGTCAAGCTATCCGCTGAGAGGCGCAGTTAGTAACGTAGCTGCAGTCACGGCGGAGTTTATTCTTGGAGAGAGTAAAGCTGGTGAGGTTGATGCTCTAATGGACTATTTAAAAATGACCATAAAACGTGTCGAGGAAGAAGCTGAAGATTTAGAAAAGGATGAGGTAATTTCGGGCACACTCGCGGCAATGATGGTTGGGGTTCGTGCGGCTTTGAATTATAAATTGCGGGAGCTGAGAGCACTAGATGGTACTATTGCAGAAGGACAGAGTGGTTTCTAATGATTTAGTAGAATCTAATTTTCTCCCAAAACGATATGTTTTTCCGGTGCAATTCCTGGTTTGACTTGAGAGGGGATACCTTCTGCAGCTTGAGCTGTTTTGCTCAAACTGTCCGGCAGTACGGGTTGCTCGAAAATTGGATGTTGCCAGGCAATATCCGCGGTTTTTCGTGCGCCAGCTTCTTGCTCGGGCACGAAAGTTAAGTGGATTCCTGAAATTCTAAATCGGGTTTCGACCCGTTTGAATGCGCTCCATTTCTCCACTCTTCCACGTTTTGGAGGATTTTATTTAGGGTTGTGAGAGGTGTCAGGCGATGTACCTCCATTCCGTCCGGAAGAAGTACCTTCTGGGTATCAGGGCCTATTTGCTCTAACACCTTAACCTTAGGACGAACTCTTCCATCCTCTGGTGCCTCAAACCCAGTTTGGCCGTGATCTGCTTCTGTCATAAGCTAGATCATAAGCGCTCTGAGTTTTTACTGCTTGACAAAATGCGCGATAAATTCTGACATAATTCTGACATAATAGTTTTCTGGTATAGTAGCTACCATGCAATTATCGGTTATCGAAACAAAGTACCCATTGTCTTTTCGAAAGGATGATGCCCGGATTTTAGGTAATCATCTAGCTCTGCGGCATTCAGTTGAGTTAGTTGGCTTGAAAAGAGTCGGCATTTCCGATTTTTTGAGATTTTTTCTTTTTCGGCACGGCGTTGTCCAAAAGTACATTGACAAAAGGCAATTCCATTTATTTATTGCCGTTGACTTAAACGGTCTGGTCGAGCGGGAAATTTTCCCTTTTTGGATTTTAACTTTTAAGCGGATTGCGGACGCTGTCGAAACTTTTAAGGTTCCAGAATCATTGAAAAAGGAGGTAGCCAACCTTTTTCTTACCAGTATCCAATCGCAAGACGTGTTTCAAACTCTGGAAAATATCAGAGAGGCAATTGGCAAAATTACGAGCGAGAATATAATGCCCACGATTTTCTTTATACGTTTTGACAGAATTGTTGATATTTTAGATAGCCAATTTTTTTCTAATCTGGAAAGTTTGATAGAGAGAAGCGGCCAAAAGCTTGCCTATGTTTTTACTACTTACAGAATAATTGATGAAGTTGCCAAGTTTGAACTTGACCGAAATTTTCTGCACGTATTTTCCAATGTTTTATATCTTAAGCCGACTCTTAAATCTGACACGGAAGTTGTTTATAAAACTCTTAAAAAACGGTACAAATTAAATTTATCCTCCAAAGTAGCAGGAAAGTTATTTGAAATATCGGGAGGCCATGTTCAGTATTTACACCTTGCAACGGTAATTTTAAGCCAGACGAACGGTAATCATCAGGCAGAAGATCTTGTCGATCTTCTGTGCGCAGACGAGCGGATTAATCTGCAGTCGGAAGAGATTTGGGAGAGTTTGACTGAGGCGGAGCAGTCTCTTCTCATTAAAATCCACGTAAAGGACAAAGTTGCCAAGGGCGAGAGAGAGAAAAACTCGTATCTTTGGGAAACAGGTCTGGTGCTGGAGAGAGACAACCAAAGTTTTATTTTTTCGCCGCTTTTTGAAAGATTTCTGGAGGTGAAGGCCGGCGAGAAAGAGCTTTCTGAAGCGGTCGAGCTAACCAAGAAGGAGCATATGCTTTTTAATCATCTTCTGGAAAATGTCGATCGCGTCTGCGAGAGAGAAAAAATAATTGAGGTGGTTTGGCCCGAATCAGAAGAGTTGGGCGTTTCGGACTGGACCATTGACCGTTTGGCGGCAAGACTGCGGGAGAAGCTAAAAGCGCAAAAAAGCGAATATGCACTTGTAACAGTTAAAACGCGGGGCTATAAGCTGGTAAAAAGCATCTAAATTAAGCTAAAATAGGCACATATGGTCAAAGGGGTTTCGATAATAGATACGGCTACAACTTTTGTGGATGAGCAGGCTCGGATTGGTGAAGGCACGACTATTTATCCCAATTGCACAATTCTTGGCAAAACAAAAATCGGTAAAAATTGCGAAATAGGCCCAAACTGTGTAATTCAGGACTCTGAAATTGCAGACGATGTAGTTATTTTTGTCTCGGTTGTTAAAAATTCCAAAATCGGTAAAGGAAGTGATGTAGGCCCTTTTTCTCATTTGAGAGATGCGGTCGAGCTGGGCGAAGGAGTTCATATTGGCAATTACGTAGAAGCTGTCAGGACAAAAATCGGGGATGGAACTAGGGTTGGCCATGTATGCTATTTGGGTGATAGTATTGTCGGCAAAAACGTCAATATTGGAGCAGGGGCAATCACAGCCAATTATGACGGAAAAGTTAAGCACCAGACGGTGATTGAAGACGAAGCTTTTATCGGTTCAAACACTGTGCTTGTCGCGCCGGTTGTAGTTGGCAAAGGCGCAAAAACCGGAGCCGGAGCCGTAATCACACACGATGTACCGGCGCACACATTGGCAGTAGGCGTACCGGCCGTTGTTAAGAAAAAACTTCCATGAAGCTTTACGAATTTGAAGGGCACGGAATTCTTTCCCGCGCCGGAATCGACAGCCCCTTTTTTGTGGTTGTTTCTGATTTAGACGAGGCAAAGCAGGCAAGGAAACGTCTTAAATTCCCGATTGTTTGTAAAATTCAGGTGCTTTCCGGAAAACGGGGAAAGAGTGGAGGGATCAAAATAGTCAAAAATGAAAAACAACTGCTTTCGTTTTGTAAGGATAATTTCGCAAAAAGCTTCCTGCCTGCCGGCAGGCAGGTTAACGGCGAAGAGGTAAGGTTTATTGTGCTTGCCGAAAAAGTTGCAATAGAAAAAGAATATTATATTTCGATAACTTACGACACAACTTTAAAAATTCCTTTTATTTTGTTTTCTGAAAAAGGCGGGGTGGATGTTGAAGAGGTTAAAGCCGAAGATCCGAGTGCAATTATTAGGGTTGACATTGATCCCATTTTAGGCGTGAAGGAGAAGTTTTTAAGGACGAAATTACCCAAAGATTTGGCAGATTTTGCAGTGCGTCTTTGGGATGCTTTTTGGCGTTATGATGCAAGACTTGTGGAGGTTAACCCTTTGGCGTTGGCCGGTGACAGACTAATCGCTGTCGATGCAAAGGTGATTCTTGACGACAATGGTCTTGCCAGACACAAGGATCTTGGTTTTGTCCCCAAAGGTGCTATAGCGGCGATGCCTACGGAAAGGGAGATTGAAGCCAAAAGAATAGATGCAGAGGATTATCGGGGAAGCGCAGGCTCAACCTTTATTGATCTTGACGGCGACATTGCCATTTTGGCAAGCGGTGGCGGGGCGAGTTTACTGGTAATGGACGCGCTGATTGCGGCGGGCGGCAAACCGGCAAACTATACGGAGTATTCGGGCAATCCGCCGGGTGAAAAAGTTGAAAAGCTGACCGGGGTTACCCTTTCCCGTGAGAGTCTATGCGGCTGTCTGGTTGCCGGTGCGGTTGCTAACTTTACAGATATTTACGAAACTTTGAGTGGTTTTGCGCAGGGACTTGCGTCTGTTAGCCCAAAGCCGGACTATCCTATTGTCGTGCGGCGTGGCGGTCCGAGACAAGAAGAGGCGTATCGGATGCTTGAGGAGCTTTCTAAAAAAGAGGGTTTTGATATTCATTTGTTTGGTCCCCAAACACCGATTTCGGTTGCCTGTCAGAAGATGGTAGAGCTGGCAAAAAATTACAAAAGAAAGGTATATGGCGATATTAGTCGATAGGGCAACTCGAGTATTAATTCAGGGAATAACCGGCAGGTCTGGAATCCAGGTTGTGGGCGAACTTTTGGACTACGGAACCCGGGTCGTTGCCGGGGTAACTCCCGGCAAGGGAGGACAGGAAGTGGACACTGTACCAGTTTTTAACTCGGTAAAAGAGGCAATTGCCGCAGTTGGTCCTGTCGATATTTCCATGGTTTATGTGCCGCCTCTCCTGGCGCGCGATGCGGCCCTGGAGGCAATTGAGGCACGGATTCCCATGATTCAAATTTTTTCCGAAAAAATGCCAATTTTTGATGTATGCATAGTGCTTGCCATGGCTCGCAAAAAACAGGTACGGGTTTTGGGGCCGGCTTCTGTTGGGGCGATTTCACCGGGCGAAGGCAAGATCGGCTCCATTGGCGGGCCCAATCCGAATGCAGTTTTCTCAAAGGGTCCGGTCGGGATTATTTCAAAGTCCGGAGGGATGTGTTCGGAGCTGGCGATGCTGATTACCAACTCTGGTCTTGGGCAGTCAACAGTTGTGGGTATTGGCGGCGATTTGCTTGTTGGGACAGGCTTTGCCGACCTACTTTTGGATTTTGAGCAGGATAAGCAGACAAAGGCCGCAGTTGTTTTTGGGGAAGTCGGCGGCAGTGCCGAAATTGAGGCGGCAAATTTAATTTCTGAGGGAAGATTTACCAAACCGTTAATTGTATTTATGGTGGGGAAGTTTGCGGAAAGTTTGCCCAATGATACGAGTCTGGGGCATGCGGGGGCAATTGTGGGCCTTGGTTATTCATTTGATGAAAAGGTTAAGATTTTGAAAAAATCAGGCGCATTGATAGTCGAGAATTTCGAGGATATCCCGGCTGCCCTAAAAAAAGTTGTTTGATCGGTGTAAAATAAAAGTAGAGCCTGCATGGTCGAACTTTTAGAGGCGAAAGCTTCAGCCGAAGAAAAAGTTGGTATTTTTTCCGTAGTTTGGCAAAAAGCCGCAAGTCTTCCACTTAGTATCCGCCAAGCTCTTCATCTTAGAGGAGACGAATCCTATCTCGGACTGCATGTTGATGACAAAGTAGTAGGCGAAAGGCCCTTAGATTTTTTGAGATCTTTTAGGAGCGGTTTTAGAAAAGTTGCCAGTTTTATGGCTGGCCGAAAGCTGGAACCTGCCTATGTAATCGGTATCACTTATGAAAAATTGGCTCATGCGGCCAGCTTTTACGGTTTTGGCTTTTTCGAGGTAGATCCTGCGGAACTTGACGCAAGGGAACTGGCAAGAATCGAACAGGGTTATATGAAAACTCAAAATTACCTAAAGGGAGAGCCGATGGGTTCAGTTTTAGTTTGTTTTGCCCCTTTTGATCGTTTTATGGATAGGCATCTAAAACTAGCCACTAGCCACTAGCCACTAGCCACTAGCCACTAGCCACTAGCCACTAGCCACTAGGTTTGCCTATTAGGTATAATTTAGAAGAGCTGAGCTTCATGGCGAAACCTTATAGAACTTCCATTACTACCCATGTTAATGGCCGTCCCTATGTTTACGGATACGATCTTATCGAACTTGCCGGTGAAGCTTCTTTTGCCCGCGCCATCTATTTGATTCTCAAGGGGCAAGTGCCTGACAAAAATTCGGAGGCCTTGTTTAACGCGATGCTGGTTATTGCCTTAGATCACGGAGTAGAGCCGCCTTCGGTAGTCGCTGCCAGAAACGTATATTCGGGCGGTAGTCCGGTACAGGCGGCAGTAGCCGGCGGGATTCTGGCCTTTGGGGAGTATCACGGGGGTGCGATTGAGAAAGCGATGGAGAATTTTGCCAAATATTGCCCTGCATCGAGCACCGCCATAGACCGCCAAGCGCAAAAATTTATCGATGATTTCAAAAAGAGCGGTTTGCGTATTGCCGGTTTTGGGCACAGACTGTACGATGTGGACCCCAGGACGCAGAAACTGGTTGTGCTTGCCAAAAAATTGGGGTTTTTCGGCAAATATGTTAAGTTTGCACAGAAGGTAGAGGAGCAGCTTTCGAAGGGTGTAAAGAAACTACCCCTAAATATTGATGGGGTTATGGCAGCACTTTTACTGGAAATGGATTTTAACCCAAAAGTCGGCAAGGGCATTTTTATAATCGCCAGAACCCCGGGTATTGTTGCGCATGTGGTTGAGGAGGCTTTGAGAGAAGCGCCCTTCAGAAGGTTAAGCGAAAAAGACATTGAATATGATGGACCGAGACCGCGAAAGTAAACTTTCGCGGAATTTTTAATTTTTAATTCTCAATTTTCATTGAATTTACAATGATTAAATGTTTTAAAAATTAATACATTAAAAATTGATTGAAAATTATAAATCGTAAATTGAAAATTAATCAATGATTATTTTTGGTGTTGATCCCGGTACCGCCACGACTGGTTATGGGATAATAAAAACCTCTGGATCTAACGATAAAACCGTTTTTAAATTAGTCGATTACGACTGCATTGCTACCCCAAAAAATTGGGAGATGCCTCTGAGGCTACATTTTATTCAAAAACAGTTAAAGAGTTTGCTACGACAACATAATCCTGATTGCGTTATTGTCGAGCAACTCTTCTTCGGCGTGAACTCTAGAACCGCCATGACCGTTGGGCAGGCAAGGGGAGTGGTGCTTGCTACAGCAGCCTCTTATAGGATACCGGTCTTTGAGTATCAGGGTTTGCATGTTAAACTCACTTTAACTGGTTCCGGTAAAGCAGACAAAAAGCAAATTCAAAAAACAGTAATGAAATTTTTGGGAAAGAGAAAATTAAAAAAGCCAACCAATGGCTATATAGATGATGCGGCAGACGCATTGGCTGTGGCGATTTGTCATGTCCTCAAGAGTAAAACTCTAAACTCTAAATTGGTGTAGGGGGGGTGAAATGATAAGTCTTCGTAAGATTTTATCCAAATTTAGTTCATACGAAATTACTAAAAGGCAGAAGTTCGTTTTAATGGCGGTTTTTTTGACGGTGATTTTGATTACCACGCAAACTGTGGATGAGAGATTCCGGTTTGTGACCATTGCCGCTTTGGCGGCTGCTACTGTTTTTCTTTCGATCTTTGCTCTTTGGGGAGAGCTTTCGGGTATTAAGTACTTCCTGCTTTTGTTTTTGCCTATCTATTTTGTGGTTGGCGCCTCGTTATTTTATTTTCTTCTACCTGTAAGATGGTTGACAAGACTGCCTTTTGCATTCTTATTTGGAATTTCTGTTTATCTTCTGATGCTGACCAGTAATATTTACAACGTGGCAGCAATCAGAACGATTGCGCTTCTTAGGGCGGCCCATGCAGTAGGGTTGTTATTTTCAATAATTTCAACGTTTTTTTTAACTAACGTACTTTTTTCTCTGCATTTGCCTTTTTATTTAGTAACAATGGGGGCTTTTGCGATTACTTTGCCGCTTTTTATAATCGGTCTTTGGTCTTACGAGCTTGAGGAATTTATTTCGAGAAGAGTTTTTATTTTAAGTTTGGTTTTTGCACTGGTTACGGCCCAAATTGCCCTGGTACTTTCTTTTTGGCCGATAGCACCGATAAACGGCGGACTTTCTTTAGCGACAGTAATGTATATACTTTTAGGACTTGCGCAGTTTGAGTTTCATGGACGTCTTAAGCCGCGTTTGATTTGGGAACACCTGATCGTAGCTATTTGTGTATTCGTGATCGTGGTGATTACGACAAGATGGGGAGGATAGCCTCTTGTTGACAAACCCTATAGTTTTATCTTAGAATCCTCTCATGATTGATAGAGAATCACGTCCCGATATTTTTGAGCCGAACTTCGGGAACATTGAACCAATTGACTTCATAAGAAGTAGAAGGCAGAGCAGGCAACTTAGATTTGATATTCCTGAAGATGTAGCTGAATTTTTTTCTTGCACTTTTGGTGGGGACAAAGATCCTAATGTTTTGAAAGAGATTTCAAACCAAAGCCGCTTGCTAAGGGCATGGATTGTCGAAACGGGTGGAGGATGCAGGCAGTATCATGGATTTGTTGACGGAAGCTATGCGCCACCTCCTAAAGGTTC
Organism: uncultured Gammaproteobacteria bacterium; assembly: GCA_964562855.1. Taxonomy (GTDB): domain Bacteria; phylum Patescibacteriota; class Microgenomatia; order Curtissbacterales; family GWA2-41-24; genus 2-12-FULL-41-17. The sequence continues at coordinate 14,555 of CAZLVB010000015.1, forward strand.
AATTGATTGGAGCTGGAAGGGGGGACTTGGGGAAACTCAATATTTATCAATTGATCCTCATATTATCGAAGACTACACATGGCTTGAGCGCAGCAGAAATAAAACGGGAAACAGTCAGTTAGTGACAGTTGCTTCTTTGATTCTTTCCGGAGAAATGTCGGGATACTTTCATATTACGTACAGTCATGCAAAGGGCTTGCCTTTTTATCAGAGCAGGGATTCGGTTGGCGCACTGGAGGTTTTTAGGGTCCCAAATTGTGATCACGGAGACAAACACGGAGGCTTAGCAGTTATAAAAGAGATGCCGGATCAGCTAGTGGAAATTTCCTATGATGATTACGGAAAACTGAGATTCGTCGGATTATATCCGTCAACAAGTCTAAATTTAGAAGGAGTTAGGTGTGATGTCGAGATTAACTGGGAGTTTGACTATTTTTATCCCCGGGAAGAAAGAGCTGCAGAAGACGAAACGATAATACATTTTAATCCGAGAGTAATTGCGCAAGACGGTGCGCAAGAGGTAGAGGGTAGAAGGTTCGAGTTGAGCCAAGAAGGAGATAACTGGGTTTTGACTGTCTTTGATTTTTTTGATTCTGAAGACTGGGCATATAGATTTATAATTCCGTCAAAGATGGAGGTTGAAAATGTTATTGACGAAAAAGGCGAGCAGGTTCACAGATTTTCGTTTGAAAAAGATGTTATTCCAGAAGCTTTAAGACGTGATATTACAACAGACGGCTTTGATAATCATTGGATGCGGCCGGATTTGCTAAAGACAATTGGAATTGGGCTCGAGGTGAACCCAGTCACAGCCAGCTCTCGAGAGTAATTTTTAGCCTATAGTTGTTATTCGAAGGAGAGGGAAACTAGTGGCTAGTTACTAGTTCCTAGTCAGTGGTAACCAGTTTTAGTCTCGGATTAGCTTCAAATTTATATCAAAAAATAACGGGGATGGGGAAGCAGGGTAGGGGGCATAGAAGTATAAATTTAGGTTCAGATGATATAGTTTGATTCAATACGTGAAAAATTGTGTGAAAATGTATGCAATAAATATAGGACTAAAATTAGCTAGCCAGTCCGGATCTTTTGGTAGCTAGACGGTGCGATTCGTCTGTAAAACTATGAGATCTATGCTCTCTCTTAGGGAACGCTTGAATGTCATTGGCGGGTCTGTAAATAGACTGCTATAGGTGTTTTGAAGGTTTGCGGAGGGCTTCTCGGGGAGGGGCCGAAAAGTAATTTTTAATTCACAATTATAAATTTTCAAATCAATTACTGGTCGTCTTAGACCCCTTGTTACTCCCTGCGACCAGAGAACCAAAATATATTTCTATTCCCCATACGTCGCACAATAATACTTTTACGACGTAAGGTAGGTTCGAGAGAGGGCATGGAGGTAAATTTATAATTTTCAATTTCTAATTTTTAATTGTTGAATTATTTACTATGTTCTCTCTTTTGGCTTTTTATTTCCAGCTTTTTGTTTTGTCCGATTTGATCCATTTATCCCCTATTTGTTTCCATAGTGAACTTTTATATTCTCTTTTACCCCGTAAGATCTGCTGGTGGGATGATGTCTGATAGGTCATTGGGACAAAAAAGCCTTTTAAGACGCGATAAACGGCTCGTGGTACTTGCCGGGAAAAGGGTTTAGCCTAGTTTGGCTGCGTTTACTGAAACGACTGGTTCTTTCTTATTGTTATAGTCAACAGAAATTAGCGGTTGGTTGGATGTGAAATCTTCTTTATTTCTGTAAATTCTGAGCGGAACTCCCAAACTGTTTGTGTAGAATCTGATCAGAAAAGCTGGTAGGGCTGTGCCGATTTTTCTTAGACGGTCGGGTAATTCCAGCGAGAGTGTCAGACCGTCTACGCTAATTAGGATATTATCTTCTACATCCTGGGCAAGATCATCGCTAAGGCTATCGACTACTATGGCAAACGTTGGTCTTGATCCACCGCCTTTGGGTACTATCGATAAGACGGGTTCTCCTTCTAAATTTCTTATAAAGAGGTTAATTTGACCGGCTGCAATTGCTTCTCGTAGTAAACGACGTCTGGCGAGATTTACCTCTGTCCAATCGCCTTCTTCTTTAAGTTCTTCCTGGATTGTTCTTGCGCCGCTTGGATGAAATTCCATGGAGATTTATTTTATCATATTGGATCTAAAAACTATAGGTTAAAGAGGCCGGGAGATGAGTCCTTCGGTGCTTAGGATATCAAGGTGCCAACTTTTTCGCCGGCGACTGCTTTTTGTATATTGCCTTCGCGATTTAGATTAAAAACCAAAATCGGTATATTGTGCTCCATGCAAAGTGAAAGAGCGCTGTTGTCCAGAACTTCGATTTGTTTGTCTTTAAGGGCTTTTTCGAGTTTAATGCTTTCAAATTTTTTAGCGCCTTTGAACTTAGCCGGATCCTTGTCATAAACGCCGTCGACTTTAGTGGCCTTTAGGATAATTTGGCAACCGGTTTCCAGTGCTCGAAGGGCGGCAGCTGTGTCTGTAGTGAAATAGGGATTGCCGGTGCCGCCCGCAAAGACTACAACTCTGCCTTTTTCCAAGTGGCGGATGGCGCGTCTTCTGATATAGGGTTCGCAGACATCTTTGATTTCGATTGCCGAGAGCACCCTGGTTGGCTGATTTTGCTTCTCGAGGGCGTTTTGCAAGGCAAGCGAGTTCATAACCGTGGCCATCATGCCGATGTAGTCGCCTACAGTCCGTTCCAGTCCGTGTTCTGCAGCAGAAGTGCCCCTAAAGATGTTGCCTCCGCCTACCACGATGGCGATTTGGGCGCCTGCTTGAGTAGCTTTGGTTATCTCTTTAGCCAGCCAGCTGGTGAATTCCGGATCTATGCCGTATTCTCTTTTGCCAAGAAATGTTTCACCGGAGAGTTTGAGAAGAACGCGTTTGTATTTAGGCATTTATGTTATTTTAGCAGTACCAATTTATATTTGTCGACGGTATTTATATTAAGAGCATTTTTACCAAGCCTCTGCCCCTGGTGACCAGCGGCCAAAGTGCCAGTCGCCACTTTGAGGATCTGAACAAGGACCCCATGTTGCCGGTCCTTTATAAAAACTGTCATTTGGAGGAGTAGCTTCGGTTTCTGCGCCGCAATAGATTGCAACTTTGTAATCAGCACCATCAGATTTATAAACATAGCAAAATACATCAACTCCCGAGTAATCTGTGGGCTTGTGGCTCATTACATCATTATTTGTTCCGCGCTTAGGGTCAAGGGGAAGTGTTTTTATGTGGTTTGGAGTAAGGCTTGGAATCCAAGCATTTGGACCGGATACGCCTTTATTACCCTGCCAGAAGGGATTAGCGCATGGACTATACCAATCACCATCAGTTGAGGGATAGGCTAGGTTTTCAATATAATAGGCTTCAAGGGTCTTGCTTATTTGGTTAAGGTTGGTTTTTCGTTCCGCATCCCTGGCTTGCCCACCCCGTTTCCCTGGATTAAATGTTACTAGAGCAGAGGCTGTCAAGAGGCCAAGTATGGCTATAACAATCAACAGTTCGATTAAGGTAAATGCTTTTCTTTTTAATATTTGAAGGCGTCTATCCGGTTTTTTGAGATTTTTTGAATAGCGAGATTTTTTAAGGACAGGTTTCATCTGCTTTTATTATTGAATATTATTTATATAAGATCAATAAAAAAGACTTGTTTATTAGTAAGCCTATAATATTTTACAATTTACCTCATCACGGCTAAAGCAAAGGAATTGGGTTTTTCTACTGGTTCACGACTTCAACATCAGAATAAAGCTTGTTGATGGATTCTTGGTGTTATTATCGATATTGATGAAGATGGTAAGGTAAATGTTTGGGTTCATGTTTGCAAATTAAGTTGGCCTATAGATGAAGTATTCCCTGTTCCAGCAATTCAAGAATAATAAATGTCTATTACCAACTTAAATTAAGCAATTGTTAAATCCTTATAGTTTTAGTCGTAGAATTTTATAAATACGCTTAAAAATTATTGATTTTTGCTTTAAATGCGTCGTACAATGTAAATATGATTAACCTCCCTGCCCTGGTCGATGAGTTCTTGGAATATCTTGAAATCGAACGCAATCTCTCCCCTCTTACTATCCGTGATTATCGCCATTATTTAAATAACTTTTGTGAATGGTCAAAAGTTAACTCCCCTATTGCGCGTCCCGGGGATATAACTGTCGAACTAGTACGCAAATATAGAGTCTATTTAGCCCACTATCCTTCGACAAGCTCAGGACCTTCGGCGCGTCAGCCACTCGCAAAGGTAACGCAGAATTATTACATAATCGCTCTAAGATCGTTCCTGCGTTATTTAATCAGGAAAGATTTGTCCGTACTTACCCCGGACAAAATCGAACTGCCAAAGGTTGAAAGTCGGTCTTTGAAGTTTTTAGACCGCGATGCTCTGGAGCGTCTTTTGGCTCAGCCCAACGTTTCTTCTGAGCGCGGACTTAGGGATAAAACAATTATGGAGATGCTTTTTTCGACAGGCTTGAGGGTTTCCGAGCTTTGCAA
>CAZLVB010000016.1:0-18603 GCA_964562855.1 uncultured Gammaproteobacteria bacterium
CGCTATGTGTAGCTTATAGAAAGGTGAATAAAAAGTTTAGGATCATTACTTTTTATCCGGCAGAGAAAGGGAGATATGAAAGTAAAATATTACAAAAACGATGACCTTTTAGTTATTAGGCTTGCTGACAGGCCGTTTAAGGCCGCAGAAAAAGTCGGCTCATTTATCATCCATTATGATGTTAAAAGGCAGCCGGTACTCTTGGAAGTTTTGAACGCAAGCAGGTTTCTTGCGGCAACAGATAGCATAAGGTCGGCGAAAAAGGCGGGTAGAGCGCAAGCGCCGGTGTTTTAACCCCCCCTTCAGTTCAGCTTGCCGTACTTTTGACTATCGCCACCATTTTTCTTCTTGTCAGCCTGCTGTTTCTGTAACTCTAACTCTATGGATGCGTGATTTACCTAATTTTGGGTATTGATTTGGTGCAAACTTTCCAGTAAAGTTTTTTGGCATGCAAAGAAACGATTTAAAACAATTAGGCGAGTTAATTGACAGAAAACTAGACAGAAAACTGAAGCCGGTAAAAAAAATTCTCGATTCCCATACCGGGGTTTTAGGTGAACACTCAGAAAGGCTTGATTCGCATACAAAAACTCTGGTTACCCTGGAAAATGAGACAATTCCGATGATCCGTGAGATTTTCGAGAACACGAAGGATTTGCGTGAAAGGGTTAACGGTGTGGAGGCAGGAGTGGACAATCCGGAGCCTCGGGTTGACGTACTCGAATCGGTTGTATCCAAATAAATCTTCCGTAAGCTTTACTTGACTTTTAATCTTTCAAGTTGAATAATTAGCTCCCTGTTTTGGATAGCTGCCTTTCTGCCACGTACCGTTCGGTACATGACAAGTCTGCATTGCGATAAGCAGGCTATGGAAAGGAAGACAGTCAGGAAAATTTTAATAAGCACGGGAGCCGTAATCGGAGCAGGCGGTGCCATTATTGGTGTAATTAGGCTGGCAGATAGCGGTGGAAATGGCTCTGACGGGCAGATTTTTAACCCAAGCGGTTCGGTGGCAACAAGAACTGTCGAGGGGATTGACGGAACGGTTAGTCCAGGACAAGACCCGGACATCGAATTTACTCCAAAACCGACGCCGACAAGAACGGCAACTCCAACTCCCGGAAACGGCACAGTTACACCGACGGCAATAAGTACTGCCCAATCGCCAAGGCCAACAGGCGAGGCTACGGCTACACCGACTCCAAGACCGACAGATGTCTGGACTCCGCCGGGGACAATCTGGAAGCCCGAACCCACACCTTTGCCGACTTTCCCGCCGACGCAACCTCCAACAGCAGAACCGACACCTGTGCCAACAGCGCAGCCAACCCCTGAACCAACTAAACCTGTAGTCGAAGGCCCAAAATATGAATGGGCAAATCAATTAACTAATTTGATTAATCAGGAAAGAATTAATAACGGATTGAATGGGCTTAACTTTAACCAGTCGTTATCGTCTGCTGCACTTGCATTTGCTGAGTTTATGATAAAGAATGATGTGTTTGCACACGGGGCAGACGGTCTGCAGCCTTGGCAAAGAGCTGAGCAGTATGGATATCCAAGTTCTGGAAACGTAGGTGAGATATCGGCGATAGGAACCTCGTCATCTCAAGGGGTAATGCAGGGGTGGTTAGATAGTGAGCCTCATCATAATAAGATGCTAGAACCAGGTTGGGTTGATATAGGTATCGGCTGTTATCGAGGAGATTTTAACGGAAGCTTCGCCGCCATTTGCGTTGCGGAATTTGGTTATCAGTAAAACGCTCATATCTATTGACATTACTTCAAATTCTGCGCTTTACTGGGTGTAGGCCCAGTAATACAACATTTAGGTGGCTTTGCCACTTACTTCAAAGAAGCTGAATGTTGATATACCGGGTGTAGATAGCATTTTCAGATGCCCAGTCCTGCTCAAAATCAAGGCACGGGTAGTGCCAATGTAGTTCAAAATCCTAAACCTTCAGTAGGTGAAACTGGTCAACCCCCTAAAAAATTTCCCATTATTCTTGCTTTAGCCGCGGTTGTCCTTCTTCTAGTTTTTCTGGTTCTTGCCAAGTACGGCAAGGGCAGGTTGCCTTTTGATTTAACCTCCAAACAAACACCCAGTCCTCAATTAGAGCAATTTAGATCAATAGGAACGGTTGTGGAATTTGATGCACAAACGCAGTTTTTTATATTTAAAGAAACAGCAACCGAAAAAGTTTATCGGATCACGGTAGACGATAAAACCTTAATTGTTAAGGGGCAAGATAGAGAAAAAGTTTCATTTGAGGCTATTACAGTCGGTTCAGTATTAGGAATTGTAGGCGAAAAATCGCAGGAAGAAGCTGATTCAATTTCGGCTTTAGAGATTGTAATCCAAAACCCGCAACAATTTTTGCCTAAGGTGGGCTCTTAAATCTATGAGGATAAATTTTACTAACAGCTTAGGCAGATATTTGGTTTATGCTTTTTCCATTCTTTTTTTATTTTTAATATTCTCTGTGTTGGCTAAAGCGGCTTTTGCTGCACCGGGATATGGATGGGCTAAATTTAGATCTTATAGTGGTACTGCATGTGACGCATCTACGGCGTACATGGTGTTTGATCTCTTTGACGAGAATGGTAATTCCCTTTCGGGAGGAAATATTACAGTTAACGGAATAAGTGGCGGTTCGCATTTGGAAATAGGTTGCCAGAACCCTGCCTCTAACTTTGAAGCTAGCGCAAGCAGTTCAGGTTATCAGTCTTTTTACGCAATTTACGGTTACGAGGATTCGGTAATAACAAATTCAAAGAACAAGATTCTCTACACTGGAGTTTATTTAACTAATTCTGTAACAACCGAAATTAGGTCTCCTTCCGAAGGCCAGGCGTTATCTTCCAATAGTGTTTCTTTCACTATTTATGCACGGCCGCTTACGGCATTTGGTGGTAACCAAATAAATCAGGTCTACTTGTATATAGATAATAATCTACAGCCTGTTGGAGGGCCTTTCAGCCCGGGGGAGTTCACAATGGGCCCTTACTCTCTTGGTACTGGTGGGCATACTGCTTGGGTGGAATTCGTGGATAATTCAACAGGCAAGGCAGTCGGAGCAAAAAGCGGAATAAGTTTTTCTGTCGGTGTGACACCAACTTATACACTAACTGTTAAAGGTCAGGGTGGGGGTTCCGGTACGGTTTCCTCAATTCCTGAAGGAATTAGTTTAAATTATCCCAGTAGCACACAAACTTCCAAAGACTTCAATCAGGGCGACGTCCAGCTTAATGCTAATGTAACTTCCGGTACTTTTGGCGGATTTTCCGGCGACTGTGTGAGTTCTGGTACCAGCTGTACTCTGAACATGAATGGGCCAAAAACCGTCACGGCCACGTTCAATGCGGCTTCGCCGACGCCGACGCCGAGCCCGGCTAATGTCAATATACAGGTTTTTAATGACGCGGACTCTGATGGGCTTCTAGGCAGTGGAGAAACATTTACAAACTTTACCGGTTCTCTCGCCTGTGTACAGGAAAAAAACACTTCCGGAGTAACTTCGGGCTGCTTATCGTTTCCCGCAAACGGAACTATAAGCAACCGGACAACTAACACCGGCAGCACTTATCAGTTGAGAGTGGATCCCGGGTCCGGATGGGTGCAAACGAAATACAATGCAAATAAGGCTGCGGAGAGCGGCTGCGCGGCCAATAGCGGATGCGCCTATGCTTTTGAATCTCCCGACTGGTGGTGGACGAAAGGTTACACTATGGTTTCCGGCCAGACGGTTAATTTCTATTTGGGGATTAAGCAAACTGCCACACCGACGCCAACGCCTACACCGACGCCGACACCATCCGGGACGAGCAGTGTTTCCGGAGATGCGGTCTGTTCAACAACCTTCCCGGGTAAGTTAAAAGTAACAATAACTTATTCTGTGCAAAGCGGGGTGACCGCTTACTTGTACACAAATACGCAGTACAATTCCGGAAATATTACCGGTTCCGGATCTAAGGTTTACGATGGTAATTGGACAGTTGCCGATTTTGATACGGCCGGCATTCCTGAGAATAATGTTGCATTAAAGGATTCTGCAACCTTGGCATTTCTGACAACTTATAATAGCTATTCTTATCCTGCTGACTGCGGTGCGGTGGCAAGCCCCACGCCGACACCTACACCGGTGCCCGGTACCGGTTCAGTATCCGGAGATAAATGGTGTTATAACCTGGGCAGTTATGGTCCGCACTGGGGAAGTAATGCTGTGGATGATAAGGGTTTTAAACAAATTCCACCGGGTACGACAGTAAGATTGCTTAATTCTTCGGGAACTCAGCTTCAAGCGGATGGTCCGGAAACAGGCGAATATGGCTTCATAAATATCACGTTGCCTGGTACCTATACTGTTAGGGCCGATGGTCAGTCTAATTGGAGGCAGTACATATGGAATACTACTACGGGGGAGGTTACAAGCTGGCAGCCCTATGGTTTTGGGGTACAGATGAATGTGTTCTTGAGTAGTTCTAACACTTACGCTAGCCTTTTGGTTATGGCGGAAAAGTCAACACCTTCGTGTTCACTGGCAACCCCGACCCCGACACCCACACCCACGCCCACGCCAACACCCACACCCACGCCGGTTGCATTGCCGAATCTGGTGGTTGATTCTGTAACTACAAACGAAACTTCGTACGTTACAAGTGGAGCCATGAGAGTAACTGCGGTTATCCGCAATGCATCTGCTACCAGCATCACCGGTAACTTCGCGACCCGCGTTTACAAAAGCGGCAAAATTACTCAACCGGCTTGTGGTAATCTCGAGGGGCAGGGATTTACGCAAACTGGAGGCTTGGCTGCTGGACAGACCGCTACTTACAACTGGGATACGACGGCACCGGCTACTGCAAATACTTATAATGCGGGGGCGTTTGTCGATTCCAGCTGTGGTATTACCGAATCTCTAGAAAATGATAACTTCTTGCCTTCTGCCAATTACACGGTTGTGGCGCCGCCGACAGATTTGAATGTCGGCAGCCCGCCCTCATGTGCGTCTGGTAACTACAGCGTGACTTTCGGGTGGACTGGGAATTCGGGCAGTGGTTGGTGGCTGGATACATCTTCCGATGGTTTTGCGAGCTGGTCGCCAAATTCAGTTCCTGTGGGTGTTGCACAGTTGACTGTTTCTGGATTTTCGCCGAATGTTAGCTACAACTGGCGCATCAACTACGGTCCCAGCCTATGGCAGTATCCGCCTTCGCCAACGGGACAACCGCCTACGGCAGCACCCGGAACGCCATTTAACGTGCCGCTTTGTCCGGACCTTGATTTGTTAAACGTAAATAGTGAATTCCAGTTTTACACAGATGCAACTCGTAATACTGCTAAAAATCCTGCTACTTACGATCCCAGTGCAACCATTTATGCAAGAGCGAAAGTAACTAATACCGGCGGAAATATCACTTCACCATTTGAATTAGCCTTCTATATTGATAGGACTAGTAATCCAATTTGTAATGAAGTGCCAACTACTGTAACCAATGAGACCAATAACCAGGTTAGCACTCTTAATTCAGGACAAACATACACTTGGGATTTTAACGTTCCTGCTCCGTCCACACCTGGTACAAAGACAGCTTATTTGTATGCGGATTATAAGTGTGTGTTAACTACGGAGACCGACAAATCTGACAATATCAGAACCAAAACCTACGCAGTCAGCGTCGAAGCCTGGTTCCATACAGTGGATGGGGATGCAGGGAGTGTTAAGGACATCTTTCTCAAAAGTACTCCGCCAGAACCAGTGTCAACGTATTTACTGGTTGGCAACGGCAATTTGACAAATACAAATCCGTCGGGTGCACCAACATGGTTTTTGAAAAATTACAACAAAAAACTGCTTTCGGCCCCGCCATATGCTTATCTGGCGGAAAGGTTTTTGGCGAAGGCAAAGCAGAATCCGGAATGTGATGTAAGGAATTTGAACCAAAACAAAATGTATTATTGCAACAGTGATACTGAATGGGTTACCGGCGGGGGAACAGTTCCAAGCGGTAATCCCGCAATCATGTTTGTTGACGGTAACTTAACAATGTCTAAGGATTTTGATTTATCGGCTAATGGAGCGTCCATCATATTCATTGTTAAAGGTGACATCACAGTCAATACCAATGTCAGACAAATTGACGGTATCTATGTTGCCGGAGGGACATTTAAAGACACTGACACTGTTGATCCGACGGCCGGCCAGCTTGTTGTAAACGGTGCGGTTTACGCCAACGCAGTTAGTTTAAACAGGGTACTTGGAAAGCCCGGTTGTAATACGCCTCCTTCCGGAAAGTGCAGCAATGCAACTGATCCGGCAGAAGTATTTAACTTCCAGCCGAAGTATTTGGATATTTTGAACAGTCTTTTAGGCAGTGCGGCGATTAGTTGGAAGGAGATTAACCCGTGAAGATAAATTTTCAATTTTCAATTTATAATTTATAATGAATTTTCAATGACTAAATTTTTAAAATTGAAACAATAAAAATTGAATAAGCGAAGCTTTTCTTTGAATAAGCAAAGCTTTTCTTTGAATAAAAATTTAAAATTTAAAACTAAAAATTTATAATAAAAGGGGTAACAAACATATATGGCAGAAAATTTAAATACAAATCAAAATACGAAACCAGCACAAGCCCTTCGGCAAAGCTCCCTTCGAAATAACTCAGGGCAAGCAGGGCAAGCGAACTTGGGTGCAAATCAGCCAGCCGGTCAGGCGCAAGGCAACTCCGAGCCGGAATTTAAAGAGTTATTTAAACCATTTAACAGCCGTTTGGGATTAATTGCGGCTTTGGTTGCAATTGTTGCTGTTGCCGGGTTAATCTCCCTTTACCTTCTTGGCCAATCTAACAAAAAACAAGAGGATAAGGCTCCGTCACCTACACCGGTACAGGCAAAATCAGGTTCTCCCGATCTTGTTTTACCATCTTTGCCCCCGATTCGAGACGAAGCAAGACAAGAAACGCTAGGGCAATTTTTTCTGAAAGTTTCTCCTGATAATTTCGAGAGCCGGTTTTTGGCCGATATTCCTGATCCGGCAGTCAATACCTATAACACGTTTGCAGATGTAAACAACGATATTGAAAAAAGATCGGCAGCTGCAAGTGCATTTTACCTTTACATTCAGCTTTCAGCTAAAGATAAAAGCGACCCCAAGTTTCAGGCGTTTTTGACAGATGTTAAGGCTGGATTGGAAAATGACCTCGGAAGATCTCTTTGATATCTTAACTAGATATTTAAGTCGTTAAATTTAATTCTCCCTAAATTCTTTGTTCCACAAACCTGACGACTGTTTGCGCTAATTTAAGTGCTTCATTGGCTTTTCGGTCTGAAAAAGTGATAAACTGGGCAATATCGGGATATCTGGCAGGTGCGTAATAATCAGTTAAAGTCGCACAAGCAACTTTTAACTCTTCAAAAGCCTCATCCGACTTTTTACACAACTGGCGCAATGCTCCCAAATCATGGATTTTGGCAATTTTTTTTCCTTTAGCAATCAAGTACGCCTTGAGAGCTTTTTCAGCTGCTTGCTGGGCTGTGAAACAGGCGCCGTACCAAACCTTCTCCCTGATATTTGCCTGCGTCCAGGCAAGATCGTCTTTGGCCTTAGCAAGCCAGTTTAAGGCAGCTGATTTATCCATAGACTGTTTTGCCCCTTTCGGCTATTTCCTTTAAGAGGGGGTTAGTCTTTTGAGCTTTGGCAAATTCCCGCGGCGTAAATACGAAGATATCAACGGGTGTTGTTGTTCGAAGCAGCATTCTGGCCTTTTTGAGTCGGTCATGGAAAGGGTCTTTAGTTTCTTTAATCAAAACCAGATCTACATCGCTTTCGGGGGTTGGTTTCCCGTAAGCGTAGGAGCCAAACAGAATGATTTTTTTGGGTTTGTAATCTTTTAGCTGATTGATGATGGCGGAAAGCCCCTTGCTCATAATAGGTTCATTCTAACAATATTGGTTTGGGAAAAACAATTAAAGATATATTTTTGACTACGTGTGGATATATTTAAGTCGTTAAATTTAATTCTCCCTATTGCCCCAAGATAAGCGAGGGATTAGAATACTTCCGCTGTAAATTCGCGATTCGTATTATTAGTATCCATTAGTATATTGGTATCGATGCTAATATACGAATTCATACTAATCATACTAATGAGATGAGACTCTCGTTTTTTTCTTCCAAAAGGCTGGCTATAGATCTTGGCACTGCCAATTGTCTGGTTTGGTCATCCGGTGAAGGTGTAGTTCTTTCAGAACCAAGCGTAGTGGCAATTGACGATGTCACAGGTAAGGTGATAGCGGTTGGCAGTCAGGCCCATGAAATGCTAGGCCGAACGGGATCAGGCACGAATTTACTGGCCCAAAAACCCCTGCGTGACGGAGTAATTGCCGACTATTTGGTTGCGGAAAGCATGCTTAAGTATTTTCTAGACAGGGTTTTGGGTAATTCCAGATTCGCCAAGCCGGAGGTGATGATCTGTGTGCCTTCGGGCATAACTCAGGTTGAAAGGCGTGCGGTGCTTGAAGCGACACTTTCTGCCGGCGCCAAGACCGCGTATCTTATCGAGCACACCTTGGCTGCGGCAATCGGGGTGAAACTGCCCTTAGAGGCGGCTGTCGGTTCGATGATTGTCGATATTGGAGCAGGCCAGACTGGTGCTGCGGTGGTTTCTTTGGGTGGCATCGTTGCGGCTAAGAGTGCTAAGGTTGGCGGTAACAGGTTAGATGAGGCAATAGTGAATTATGTCCGCAGGAAGCATAATTTGATTATTGGCGAACGTATGGCCGAGGAAATAAAAATTAAGATCGGTAGTGCCACAGACAGCCCTTCGACTTCGCTGCGGGCAGGCGTCAAAAAAACCCAAGATATCAAGGGGAGGGACGCCATTTTAGGCATGCCCAAAACCGTGACTGTGGAATCCTTGGAGGTCCAAGAGGCGATGGCGCCAACTTTGGCAGAGATTGTGGCATGTATAAAAAGCGTGCTGGAACAGACGCCGCCGGAATTGGCCAGCGATATTATCGATCGGGGCATTATTATGACCGGCGGTACTTCGCAACTTAGAAATTTAGACCGGCTGATTAGCAGTGCATGCGGGGTGAGTGCTCATGTAGCCGAAGATGCGACAAGGGCAATTGTTTACGGGACGGGTATTGCGCTTGAGAACGTTGATAAGTGGAAGAAGCTTCTGGCGGTAAGGTGAAGTTAGCCACTAGTGCTTAGTTGTTGGTTGTTGACTTTGGTCTTATCACTTATTACAATCTTATGGCTAATATGGTCAAAGAGGTAGACAGAAATCAACAAGGCCCAAAAGGCATCAGCCGGAGGGATTTTTTGATAGGTTCGGCGGTTGGCGCTTTTGGATTGGCCGCCGGGGGAAAAATCGGCGCATTAGACGATTTAACAAAGGCGTTGGGACTTGGGGCTCACGATGCATATGCCAGTCACAAGCCAAGAAAGCCAAAGCCTATTGACGAGAGTTTTGACAAGGAAAAGCTGAAGAAAAATGTCTGGGAAGTTTTCGAAAACGGCGGTTCGCTAGGCTTTGATCGGCAATTTGTAACGCTAGCGCCAGGTAACACTAACCAACTTCCCTTTGTCAGAACAAACAATAATCCGTTTCCTGCGAGTGGCCCGTTTGAAGTTGAGTTTGCTATTCAATACCTGACTGCCGGTGACGGATCGGGCGTTGGCTTGGGTATTAACCAACAGGGGAATGTTCCTGATATCAATTTTTGGCCCAATACCCCTTTGACATTTCGGCAAGACAGTACAGCGCAATGGCTTGTAAGCCACGGGAACCCGCGTAAAATCTCTGACTTACCGTCATTTGACTATCACACAATAAAGTTCATTTACGACGGCGCCAATTTTACAGTGACTCGTGATGGTATTACTTTGCCATTTGTGTTTCCGGCACCTGCGGTTAGCAGTTTATGGTTTGGCCATCCAAGCCTCAGCGCGCCTTCTTGGTCAAGTTTTAGGCTGGATTACCTTAAGGTGACGCCGAGCTAGGCGCCAATTTTCCATTTTCCAAGTTCCATTTTCCATTTTCCGATTTTCAGCTTTCTGTGATACATTTTATTTCATAGACTATCATCCCGCACTTGATGCGGGATCCAGAAAAAAATGTATTATGTCTATATTCTAGCTAGCAGGCGAAACGGTACGTTATATGTAGGCGTGACGTCAGATCCAATTAGACGTATTTGGGAACATAAAAGTGATCTGTTTGACGGTTTCACGAAAAAATATAGCGTACACCACTTGGTCTATTACGAACTAACATCAGATGTCAATACTGCTATAAAAAGAGAAAAGCAACTCAAGAAATGGCGACGTAAATGGAAGCTTGAATTAATAGAAAAAATGAACCCCGAATGGGGGGATTTATATCAAGATTTGCTGTAGTAGCGATTTTTTTGGATTCCCGCTTTCGCGGGAATGACAGTAAGGGTGGAGAAGGATAAATGGCAGATGGAAAATCTTTAAATGGAAAATCCTATGTAATAGGGTATGATGCTTCGAGGGCTTTTCTTGATGAGGCTACAGGGACGGAGAACTATTTGCGCAGTCTGCTCGAAGCGATTTCCATACGAGTAGCACTTTAGAATTCGACTTTGTTTTTCTGGATAAACCACTCCAGCTTTACCATAGTTTCAAGCGTAATAGCGAATTGACCATTGGCATAAAGTTCACTCGTTTCATCATTCATCATCTTAATAATTTTATCTTTATCAATCCAGCCGATTTTAGCAAAGACCGAATTTTCTAAAACAGAAGAAATTAAGCCCTTTTGGTTTCTCAAGAAATTTGCGAATATAATATCAAGTCCAGCTTTTTCCCTAAACATTTCTTCACTAAAAACATGCGGCAGATGTTTTAAGGTTGCCATCTTCCTAGCCTGCTTGTTTCCCTTAATTGTCTGGGGCATTCTTCGTGCGAGATCGATCAGTCGCATATCCATAAACGGGGTCATTGCCCACCAATCATGTTTCCAATGGTGTTCTGCCTCAAACCAAAAGACGGCCGCTGCCGATGTTGAGACTATGAGAGGGTAAACCTTTCTTTCGTTGAAGCGCCGACTGTTTAAAGCATAGCTTGTTGCTTTCTTGGTAAAAAACCTTTCCAACCCGAATTTTTTAAAGTATGAAACGTTTCCAAAAAAACTGTTTTGAACGGGGAATCTTGACAATGTATCCATATTCCCGAAAGCGTATATCTCGTCTCCGCCGTCTCCGGTAAATCTAATTTGTATGCCATTTTCATGAAGTTTGGAAAAATAGTATTCCTGATCTGTAACTGAAAACTGATAAGGCTGATCCATATTCCACAATTTTTGAAGACTTCTAGTTTGGCTATAGAAGCTGCTGACGTCGATAGTCTTCAATTTTAAACCATGTGTTGCTGCGAATTTTTGCATCAACTCAAGATTCGTTTCGTCGTTTGCCAAAGGAGAGTGTTTTGAGTAACAGGTGAAATCTCTCCCTGCGAGCCGAGATAGACAGTAGGCAACTAGCGTGCAGTCAAAACCGGAAGACAGATCGCAGGTAAACTTCGACTTACCAATCTCTCTTAATCTATCCTGAGTGGCTATAGCTATAGTTTTTAGCCAGTCTTTGGCAAACTCGGCAGTTGAATCGTAAGTTTCGCCTTTAATGCTTAAAAAGCCTTCCAGATCAACCAAGGACGTTATATTGGAATGTTTTGAATTAAGAATTGGAAACTCGGCCACACAGCCTGAAGGAATCCTTTTTATCTCTTTCAAGAAGGTTCTTTCCGTTGTGTATATATCCCAGATCGTGCTTGCAAACAGAGGGTCAAAATCGAGACTGAAACTTTGATTTTGAATATTGATCTTGAGTAAGCTGAAACTTGAAGAAAACAAAATCCTGTCTTTTTGAGTGGAGAAGTAACATGGAAATTTACCGAACTGGTCGGTCGCAACTGCCAATTTTTTGTTTTTATTATTAAACAGAAATAGCAAAAATTCGCTGTTACTATTGACTAAACCCTTAAATCCCCGTTCTTTAACTTCTTCAAAAATCTTTTTTATGTCAAAACTTTTATCGTAATTTACAAAATAGCCGGCGAGCTCAAGCTCTTCATCTTGATCGTAAACCATTTTAGGGAAACTAAGTTCCGGCAAACTATTGCCTATTGAAGTGGTATTGCTATCAAAAGTTAGAAATAAGTGTTTAGCCATTTGTGGGAATGAGTAATTTTTTTTCAAGGAGCTTTTTCACTACAAAATCCACTTCCTCTTGGCTGTGCAGGTATTGCGACCGGTAATTTCTAATAGTGGATTCTTCAAGCCCGTTTCGTTTCCAGACTTGTCTTAGCAACAGGTATTCTTTCGGCCTTATTGCCATTACGTCATCCGTTTGCCAATTATAGGCAATCGTGTGGTAATTATTAATTTGATCGATATCCAGGAAAATTATTGCTTCAGGGTTTACAAATAGTTTCATGAGTTGTTTTTGCCAATATAAACATTGTCCACGATTTCATGTTAGAAGTGGGAGTGATTATGGATTACTTCACTAAGCCTTACAGCCTTTGAGGCATCGTGCTGTTATCTGGGCCACCGTGCTTTTGGAAAGATAGTTCGGACATCTTCCCAATAACTTCTGCCACTGGTTCTTCATCTATTGCAAATTCCCTGTTGTCAAATTGGCTTTCTGGTAATGCCCCTCTCCCTAAATCTCCATCTTCGCTGAAAGCTACGTTTGGTAATGCTGTATCCTGAATGCTTTGTTCGGCAATAATCGCCGTATGGAACCTTTCTATGTTACTCATTTTTCCACCTCCTTTCGAAATTTGCCCAGAGTTTATCACTTGCCTTTTGAGGTGTCAAATGCTGTAATTTGTCTATGCTAATCGGCTTTGATGCTTCGAGGGCTTTTGTGGCGGAAGCGACCGGGACGGAAAATTATTCGCTGAATCTTTTGCGCGCGCTGGCGAAGATAGACAGGAGGAACAGGTATAGAGTTTATCTGAGAGATTTTCCATTTTCCAATTTCCAATTTCCATTTATTGATCAACTGAGCAATCGGTCAATTTCTAAATCGAAAATCAATGGCCAATGGCCAATGGCAAATGGCAAATTTAGATGGCCTTCAAACTTTGAGCCTGTCCCTATTCGTCCCAGCCGTTTCTGGACACAGGCTGGGCTCGCCTTAGAGACATGGAAAAATCCGGTTGATCTTTTATTTGTGCCGGCACATACGCTGCCGATACTTCGCAGACGAAGGATCGGATTCTCCAATCTCCATATTCCATTTTCCAATTATTTCGAGCTTGCGAGAAACAAGCTCTCTTATTTTCCATTTAATAATTTCTCAAATAGAAAATCGAAAAATCGCAAATCAATGGCCAATGGCCAATGGTCAATGGTAAATCGTACGAAGTACGTCGTGACTATCCACGATCTCGGTGTAGAGTACCTTCCCGGATATCATCAATTTCCGCAGCGCTATTATCTGGATTTTGCCAGCAATTACGCGGCGCATCACGCTGACGCTTTAGTTGCCGTTTCGGCGGCCACAAAGGCTGATATTGTAAAAAGATACAAAGTTAGCGCAAAAAAGGTTTTTGTGGTGCATGAAGGGGTCGACGCGGCCTTTTTCAGGCCGAGTTCAAGGTTAAAAGTTAAAAGTGTAAAGTCTAAATATAAAATGGAAGGCGATTATATTTTGTTTGTGGGCACGGTTCAGCCGAGGAAAAATTTGCAAATGCTCATTCGAGCATTCGCAAATTTAGTGGGTAGTAGGCAGTTGGTAGTTAGTAGAAGGAATAAGAAAACTACCGACTACAAACTACAAGCTACAAACTTAGTTATCGCCGGCAAGCTCGGCTGGGATTATCAGGACATACTCGATTTGCCGAAAAAGCTGGGAATAGGGAATCGGGTAAAATTTTTAGGGCATGTGGCAGGGGCGGATTTGCCGGCACTTTATACAGGGGCCAGCGTTTTTGCCTTTCCAAGCCTCTTTGAGGGGTTCGGCCTGCCTATTTTGGAGGCAATTTCTTGCGGTTGTCCGGTTATTGCTAGCGATATTGCGCCGCATAGAGAAATCTATAAGAAAATTTTCCATTTTCCATCTTCCAATTTCCATTTATTCAAAAATTCTTCAATTGAAAAATTGAAAATCAATGGTAAATGGCCAATGGTAAATGGCCAATCTCGAGAGAATCTCGAGGCTATCATTTTGGTAAAACCGGATGATGTTGATGAATGGGTAAGAGTTTTATATCAATCTATATCGCAAGATAGAAAAAGTGTAAGTAATAAATCAAAAATAGGGGAAATTCTGGCTAAATTCTCCTGGGAAGACACCGCCAAAAATACTTTGCGGGTATTTGAACAAGTTTTGTCACATCAGACGTGATTTTGAAGTAAAATGAGTTTAGAGCCTAACTTTGCAGAAAAATTCATAATTTTTAGCCTCAACTTGAGGCTAGTAAGCCATAAAAGGCCGTAAGAAGCCAAAAAATGACAAAAACAGTCCCAATCATTGATGTTCTAGGCATAAAAATTGCCGATATTTCTGCATCGGAAGCTAAAAATAGAATTCTTGCATTGGCTTCGGATCGAAAAACAAAAGGCCATGTAGTGGTTACCGTAAACAGTGAATTTGTTATGCTGGCAAGG
The DNA here is from genome assembly GCA_964562855.1 of uncultured Gammaproteobacteria bacterium. Taxonomy (GTDB): domain Bacteria; phylum Patescibacteriota; class Microgenomatia; order Curtissbacterales; family GWA2-41-24; genus 2-12-FULL-41-17. The sequence continues at coordinate 14,653 of CAZLVB010000016.1, forward strand.
AAAAATGCGGATTTTGAGCACATTTTAGCGGATAGTGATCTGGCATTGGCCGATGGTGCGGGGGTAGTATTTTCGAAGCTAATTTTCGGGGGTAAGGTGCATGAACGTATTACCGGCGTAGATTTGATAGAAAAATTGTGCGCAAAAAACGGTAAAAAGGCTATCAGGGTGGGCTTTTTGGGCGGTTTTGGTGGTATAGCAGAAGAAGTGGCTAAGCGCCAAAAGAGCCTCAATCCGAAGCTAAAAGTAGTCTTGGCAAAGCCTGGAGATCCAACTATAAGGTATGATTTGAGGCTAAAAAAGCAACTTTTGGCCTTGGGCCGCATCGACGTACTTTTCGTTGCCTATGGTATGGGTAGGCAGGAATTTTGGATCGAGAGGTTCAAAACATTGGTGAATGTAGGTGTTTTTATCGGTGTCGGCGGAGCTTTTGATTATCTGGCCAAAGCTAAATTGAGGGCGCCACGCTTGCTTCAGGCGTGGGGACTCGAGTGGCTGTGGCGGCTTATCCTTGACCCGTGGCGAATTTGGCGAATGCGGGTTTTACCAATTTTCTTATTTTTGGTTTTGAAGGAAAAATTTGTGTAAAGCATTTGTGAAAACACAGCGAGGATTTTGGAATCGATTTTTTTAGTAATAAATTTAAACTTATAGTTAATATAAAAATTGTTAATTTGTCCAAAACTAGAGGTTTAGACACGTAAGATTATCCCAGGGCGAATCTTCCGCTTAAACGGTTAGTAAAATAAGACCCATATTAGCAATACTTCTTTTGCTAAATGGATCTGTATGCCTACGCAATATTGCGCCTCAAGAAAAATTACCCAATAGTGATATAAAGGAAAGTGGTAAAAAATTATCTTTTCGGCTTATAGAAACGTAAATTTCCGGAAAAAACTGTTGTTTATTTGTTAATTATTATGTACTTAGTTTAATAAACATGTTTTTTTGGGAAAATTAACATTATTTTATCTCTGTAGTAATAACTCTAAGTTACTTTTAGCTTCACAATTAACAAATTTCGGCTTTTGTGGCTTATTTAATTTTGCCAAAATCATGTTAAACTAAATTATGGCGAAGTTTGTTCCGGACGTGACTACTAACCGTTGGGTCATAATCGCCGAAGGTCGGTCGAAAAGGCCCAAAGAGGCAAAGAGCACCGCGCAAGTGAACAAAATTTGTGTCTTTTGCCCCGGTTTTGAGAAAATCCCCGGCGCAGAAGTTTACAGGATCCCGAAAGGGGAGCCTTATACGAGTGGGTGGCAAGTACGGGTCATTAGCAATAAATACCCGATTACCGATTTCCACGAGGTGATTATCCATTCTCCGGACGATGTCAAGGATTTTGATCAGCTGTCGGTTGATCAGGTCCACAAGATCCTGACGGCTTACCGCGACCGCTACAATTTCCATACCAAAAACGGTTTTGTGATGATTTTTAACAATGTCGGCGAGGTGGCAGGTGCCTCGATCAATCATCCGCACTCGCAGCTGGTGGTTGTGCCTAAACAGATTACTCTGGATACGCTTTCGATCGAGCCGGTTGTAAATTTGGTTTTTGAAACGGAACATTTTGTGGTCCACTGCCCGGATTTTAGTCAATGGCCTTTCGAGATCTGGATTTCGCCAAAGAAGAGAGGGGAGTACTTCGGTCAGATTGCGCCGGAGGCTTTGGCGGATTTGGCGCAAGTGCTGCCAAGCACTTTAAAGCGGCTGATAAAACACCTTTCGGCAAAAGAGGAGCATTTCCATCCGGGCATGCCGATGGTCGCGTTCAAAGACGGGCCTGCTTACAACTTCTATGTTTATCATGACAAAGACTGGTATATCAGAATTATTCCGCGTCTTATTCACCGTGCGGGTTTTGAGCTTGGAACCGGTCTTTCGGTTAATATTGTCGACCCCTCCGACGCGGCGTCGATTTTAAAAGAAGACGGAGAAAAGTGATTTAGGATTTAAGATTGATGATTTAAGAATGATTTATATTCGCTCGCAGAACACCGTGGACTATCAGTCCAAGGATGAATGCGAAAGCGAATACATACTTTCGAGGACTAAAGTATCTGCTCGCTCATGTAAACTTGAAGGAGAATACCTGCCTGCCGGCAGGCAAGGCCGAAGACTCTTAGTCATCGGAAGTTTATGAAGAATGGAAAGATTCAGTCATTTACAGACTTAATTGTTTGGAGAGAAGGGCACAAATTAGTTTTACTGGTTTACAAATTAACTTCAAAATTTCCTCAAAGGGAAGCTTATTCGTTAACTGATCAAATGAGAAGAGCCGCGACTTCGGTTACGGCTAACATTGCCGAAGGTTTTGGCAGGCAAACATATAAGGAAAAGTACCAATTCTATTATTTAGCACAGGGATCTCTAACCGAACTTAAAAATTTTATTATTGTTGCCAAGGACGTAAACTATCTAAAAATGCAAGATTATGACTTGTTAGTTGAACAGTCTGACCTGGTGCATAAACTGCTTCAAGGCCTGATCAAAAAGACTAGGTCAATCATAAATCTTAAATCTTGAATCTTAAATCAAGTAATATTAAGATGGAAAAATCCCAATGACAAAAATCGCAATACCTGACCACATTTTTCGCGGCTATGACCTGCGCGGAGTCGCCGGCCGTGATTTCAACGCAGAAAGCTTTGAGACTCTAGGCCGTGCTTATGCCACATTTTTGCACCAAAGACGCATTTGGGAGGTTGTGGTCGGCCGAGATAACCGTTTGACAAGCGAAGAGTACGCGGCTTCTTTTATTAGAGGGCTCGTTGAGAGCGGAATAGATGTTGTTGATATCGGCTTAACTCTTGCCCAGATTGTCTACTTTTCCCAGTATCTCTTGCGTTTTAAGGGGGCGGCGATGATTACCGCTTCCCATAATCCGGCAGACTATAACGGCCTGAAGCTTGCGGTCGGCTTTTCGGACACGATGACATCGCCGGAAATCCAGGAGTTTCGCAAAATTGCCCAGGGCGGCAAGTTTAAAAAATTTGACCGAAAAGGCAAAGTTAGCAAACAGGATGTTTTCCCTGATTACAAAGTCGATGTTTTAAGAAGAATGGGCAAAATCGGCAAATTCAAAGTTGTTATCGATACCATTTACGGAACTGCGGGGATGTTTTTGCCTTCTATATTGAGAGAGGCCGGCTGCGAAGTTATTGAGCAGCACACGGAGCTTGACGGCAGTTTTCCGCTGGGTACTGCAGACCCGACAGAGCGGGAAGTGCAGGAACGCTTAGCCGAAAGGGTCAAAAAAGAAGGGGCAGATATTGGTTTTTCGTATGATACAGACGGCGACAGAATGGGAGTTGTTGACGGCAAAGGCAAACTTATTTGGAACGACACTCTGGTTTCTATTTTTGCCAAGGATGTTTTGGAATACATGCCCGGCGCTAAAATTATTTTTAACGTGCTTTGTTCCAAACAGGTAAAAGATGTTATTGAAAAAGCAGGCGGTGTGCCTGTGATGTGGATTACCGGCCATTCTTTTATCAAGGCAAAGGTCAAGGAGGAGAGAGCGCCGTTTGGAGGCGAGCTTTCCGGGCACATGTTTTTTACCGACAACTTTTACGGACACGACGATGAAGCCTATGCTTCCTTGAGACTTCTTGCTTATCTAACTCGAGTCGGCAAGTCACTCGGCGAGGTCGTTGATGAGTTGCCTAAGTACTACAGCTCGCCCGAAGTGAAGGTCGGCTGTCCGGATAAAATAAAGTTTGAATTAGTATCGGAAAAAATACGCAAAGACTTGGAAACTGAGTTTCCAAACGCCGCGTACGTTGATATCGACGGCGTGCGCTTTGATACCGAAGCCGAGATGGGAGTTATTCGGGCTTCGCAAAACGGTCCCTATTTAACAATCAAGTACGAAGCGAAAGACGAGGCAAATTTTGCCAAAATGAGGCAAACGTTATCCAAAATCCTGCACAAATACAGCGAAATTGA